>NZ_JBFBBQ010000081.1:0-39412 GCF_040682775.1 Amycolatopsis sp. NPDC051106
CTGCCGGCGCCCGGGGTGGTCGTCGTGGTCGCCGCGTGGGCGGTGGGCAGCGCGGCCACATTGGGTACGTGGGACGCACCCAACGCCACTTTGGGGCGCTAGCGGCGGGTCTCGACCCTGGCTCGATAAGTCGACTTCTTCGCCTGGTTCCCGCAGACGTCCATCGAGCACCACCGCCGCGTCCCGGGCCTCGACGTGTCCAGGAACAGCGCGCCGCACCGCTCCCCCGCGCAACGGCGCACCCGCGCGAACTCCGGGGACGTCGCCAGCTCCAGCGCGTCACGGACCAGCAACGCCAGCATCGCCGACGCCGGATCCGATGCCTGCCAGCGCAGTTCGCCCGACGGCGTCAGAGCGGGCGCAGGGACGGGCGAAGCCGCGAACCGGTTCAGTTGCTGTCGCATCGAGGGACGCAAGGATTTTGTCAGCAACGCGTAAATCGCCTCGCGCGCCACCCGGGCGTCGTCCGCCGACGCGGGCCGCACCGGGGCCGGGTAAGGGCCGAACGCGTCGATCCACGCTCCCCACGCCGCCGCGTCCGGGAGTTCCTCCAGCTCCGAGGGCGTCTCGCGGTAGCGCAGCGTCCGGATGAAGTCGAGGCACAGTCTGCCCGCTCCCGCGCGGAATCGGTCCGTCATACGGGTCACAGTACGCCGGAACCGGTTTGACTGGTACCGTCGGGAACCGATCAAACCGGTTCCACGAGGGGGGGGCGCGCATGACCGAGACCGAGCAGAAAGCCCCGCCCGGCTGGCTCGTGCTGCTGCTGGCCGTCTCCTGTGGACTGACCGTCGCCAACCTCTACTACGCCCAGCCGCTGCTCGCCGAGCTGCGGCACACCTTCGGCGTCGGCGAGGCCGCTGCCGGCGGAATCGTCACCGCCACCCAGATCGGCTACGCCGCCGGGATGCTGCTGCTCGTCCCGCTGGGCGACCGCCTCGAGAACCGCGGTCTCGTCGCAACACTGCTCGCGGTCGCCTGCGCGAGCCTGGTCGCCATCGGCGTCGCCCCGGGGTTCGCCGTGCTGCTGATCGCTTCCCTGATCGCCGGGGCGACGTCGGTCGTCGTGCAGATCCTCATCCCGTTCGCCGCCGACATCTCCCCCGACGCCATCCGCGGCCGGATCGTCGGGCGCGTCGTGAGCGGACTGCTGTTCGGCATCCTGCTCTCCCGCGTCGTGGCCAGCTTCCTGGCCGAGGTCACGAGCTGGCGCGTGGTGTTCCTGATCTCGGCGGCCGCGATGGCCGCGCTCGCCGTCGTGCTGCGGTTCATCCTGCCGCGCCGGGCGCCCAAGACCGACGTCCACTACGGACAGTTGCTGCGCTCGACGCTGGCCATGTGGAAGAAGCACCCCGACCTGCGCCACCGCGCGCTGTACCAGTCGGCGATGTTCGGGGCGTTCAGCGCGTTCTGGACGACGATCGCGTTCGTGCTCACCGCTCCGCCGTTCAACTACACGCAGCTCGGCGTCGGCCTGTTCGCGCTGGCGGGTGCGGCCGGTGCCGCGGTGGCGCCGCTGGCCGGGCGGTGGTCCGACCACGGCCACGGCCGGCGGCTCACCGCGGGCGCGTTCGTGCTGTGCGCGGCCGCCTTCGCGCTCGCCGGCTTCGGCGCGCACAGCGTGGTCCTGCTGGCGATCGCCGCGATCGCGGTCGACATGGCCGTCCAGGCGACCCTGGTGACCGGCCAGCACGTGATCTACCAGCTCGACCCGTCGGCCCGCGCCCGCGTCAACAGCGTCTACCTCGGCACGTTCTTCATCGGCGGCGCGATCGGCTCCCAGGCCGGCTCGATCGCCTACCACCTCGGCGGCTGGACGGCGGTCGTCGGGTTCGCCGGCGTCCTCCCGCTGCTCGGCCTGGCCGGGATGACGCGCACCCGGGTCTAGGCGAACACCGCCCGGTTCGCCGCGGCCCACTCCGCGTACGTCGTCCCCGGGCGGCCCAGCAGCTCCTCGACGACGCCGGTCGGCACCTGCGGGTGCCGCAGCGTCTCCTCGAAGCCGTCCAGGAGCCAGTCGACCGCCTGCTCGGGGACGCCGTACCCGACCCACTGCGCTCGCTGCTCGGCGCGGGTCAGCTCCCGGAACCGGATTTCCTTGCCCAGTACCGTTTCCAGCGTCGCGACCTGTCCGCGCAGGCTGATCGCCTCGGGTCCACTGAGGACATACGTCTGACCGACGTGTCCCTCGGTGGTCAGCACGCGGGCGGCCACCGCGGCGATGTCGCCGAGGTCGATCGGGGTCTGCGTCGCGTCGCCGTAGGCCATCGCCACCTCACCCGCGCGGACCATGGGCGCCCAGTCGAGAGTGTTGTTCATGAAGACGCCGGGACGCAGGAACGTCCACGCGAAGCCGGCTTCCCGCACCGCCTTCTCAACGGCGCCGTATTCGTTGCCGCTGGAGCCTTCGTGGTCATCGCCGACGCTGCTGCCCGACAGCGCGACGACCCGTTTGATGCCCGCTTCGGCCGCCAGTTCGCAGAACCGCCGGACGGTCCGCGCCATCGGAGCCAGGTAGACGGCGTCGACGCCCTCCAACGGCAGCGTCGCCGGCTTGGCGAGCGACCCGACGACCACCTCCACTTCCGGCGGCAGCTTCGCGCGTCCGGGATCGATGGTCAGCGCCCGCACTGATGCGCCGGTCTCGAGCAGCTCGTCGACCACGAGCCGTCCGACACTGCCGGTCGCGCCCGTCACCAGGATCGTCATGACACCCTCCATGTTGTCGTATGCCGTACGAGATCGTACGGCATACGACAATGCGGTGCACGGGATTTCCGATGACGACCAGGATCGGCGCCAGGCAGAATGAGCCGGTGAATGACGCCGGCGACCGATTCCGGGGCCCCTTGGCTCGGGTCGGCCGGTTCACAGACGCATACGAACGTGGGCCGGTTCCCGGCTCGATGAGCATGGTGGAACGGCTCCCCGCCTGGCTGAAGTCGGCGAAGAACCGTGGCGCGGTGCTGCGGGGCATCCGGCGGTTGCGGTCGTCGCAGCCCGCCACCTGACAGGAATCAGGAAGTGATCGTCGGCAGCTCGGGCGCCGCGACGTCGTAGACCTTGCCCTCTTGGGTGAGCAGCGCCGCCAGGACCTTGGCCTTGCGGTCCGTCTGCTCCGCCGTTCCCCAGCGGACGATCTTCCCGCTCGACAACGTGAACTCCACGCTCGCCGGGGTCTTCGCCGTCGCCGTCGTGACCTGCTTCAGCAGCTGCTCCGGGATCACGCCCAAAACCGCCGTCACCGCTCGGGTCACCGGGTCGTCCGCCGACACCTTCGGCAGCTTGAGCTCCGGCAACCCCGCCGGGCGGCCGGGCACCGTCTTGAACACCACGCCGCCGCCGTCGACCAGGTGGACGCCGTCGCCGCCCGGGCCGCTGTCGAAGAACGCGATCGCCGTCCGCTCGGTCACCGTGATCTCGACCGTGTTCGGCCAGGACCGCGACACCTCGACCGTCGCGATGCCCGGCATCGCCGCCACGCGGTCGCGGATCTCGTCGGTGCTCAGCAGCAGCATCGGCTTGTCCACCGGCACCGCCGCCGCGTCGCGGATCCGGTCGGCCGAAACCGTGCGCGAGCCGCTGACCGAGACGTCCTTCGCCCCGAGCATCGAGCTGAAGAACAGCAGGTACACCGCCGCGACGACGGTCAGCACGGTCAGCAGCGCGACCCACCGGCGGCGGATCTCCACCTGCCGGTTCGGCCGGTTCCGCACCCCGGGCCTGGGGCGCGCGGCGCGGGTGCGGCGGCGCTCCTCCTCGGAGCGCCGCCCCCGGCGTTCCCGCGCCAGGGCGGCGCGATCCCATTGGTCCTCTTCGGACGGACGGCGGCGTTCCCTGGTCGGACTCATCGGCTCAGCGCTTGTCCAGCTCGGCGAGGATCTCCGGCCCCAGCTGCGTCACGTCCCCGGCCCCCATGGTGACGACCAGGTCGCCCGCGCGGGCCAGCCCGGCCACCAGACCGGCGGCGACGTCGAACGCGGGCTCGTAGTGCACCGGCACGGTCACCGCGTCGGCGATCAGCGCGCCGGTCACGCCCGGCTCCGGCTCCTCGCGGGCGCCGTAGACGTCCAGCACGACGACCTGGTCGGCCAAGGACAACGCGGAAGCGAATTCCGCCGAGAACAGCTTGGTCCGCGAGAACAGGTGCGGCTGGAACACGACGACGACCCGGCCGGTCCCGGCCGCGGTCCGCACCGCGCGCAGCTGCGCGGCCACCTCGGTCGGGTGGTGGGCGTAGTCGTCGTAGACGCGGACGTCGCCGGCCCGGCCCTTGAACTCGAAGCGACGCCGCACGCCGCCGAACGCCGCGAGCCCGTCCGCCAGCTCGGCGGCGGGGGCACCCAGCTCCAGGCCGGCCAGCAGCGCGGCGACCGCGTTGAGCGCCATGTGCGCACCCGGCACCGCGACCCGCACCGACAGCTCGGAGCCGTCCAGCAGGAGCCGGACGACGCCGCCGTCGGGCGCCGGGGTGTAGTCCAGGATGCGGGCGTCGCCCTCACCGGTGGCCGTGCGGCCGTAGCGGCGCACCCGGACGCCGAGCTCGGCCGCCTGCGTGCCCAGCTCGTCCGCCGCCGCGTCGTCGGCGCAGACGATCAGCAGCCCGCCCGGCACGATCCGGCCGACGAACTCGGTGAACACCTTCGTGTAAGCCTCGGCGGTGCCGTGGTGGTCCAGGTGGTCCGGCTCGACGTTCGTCACCACCGCGACCGACGGCGAGTAGGTCAGGAACGAGCCGTCGCTCTCGTCGGCTTCCGCGACGAAGATGCCGCCCTCGCCGTGGTGGGCGTTGGCCCCGGACTCGTTGAGGTCGCCGCCGATGGCGAACGACGGGTCGAGCCGGCAGTGCTGCAGCGCCACGGTGAGCATCGACGTCGTCGACGTCTTGCCGTGCGTGCCCGCGATGCAGGCGACGCGGTGGCCTTCCATCAGCCCGGCCAGCGCCTGCGCCCGGTGCAGCACCGGGATCCCCGCGGCCCGCGCCGCGGCCAGCTCGGGGTTGGTCTCCTTGATCGCCGTCGAAACGACGACCGCGGACGGCGGCTCGGCCAAGGCGGCAATGTTCTCGGCGCTCTGGCCGACGAACAGCTCGGCGCCCTGGGCGCGCAGCGACAGCAGCGCGCGCGACTCCTTGGCGTCCGAGCCCGACACGAAAGCCCCGCGCGCCAGCAGGATCCGCGCGATGCCGGACATGCCGGCGCCGCCGATCCCGATCAGGTGCGCCCGGCGCAGCTCTTCAGGCAGTTCAGGCACCGGCAGCCTCCAAGACGATGCGGGCGAGCAGTTCGTCGGCCTCGCGGTGGCCCATGCCGACCGCGGCCGCGCCCATCTTCGCGACGCGGTCGGCGTCGGTGACCAGCGGGACGACCAGGTCGGCGACCTTGGCCGCGGTGAGGTCGCCGTCGAAGACCATCAGCGCCGCGCCGGCATCGACGGCCGGCCGCGCGTTGGTGGCCTGCTCGCCGTTGCCGTGGGGCAGCGGGACGAACACCGCGGGCAGCCCGACCGCCGTCACCTCGGCGACGGTCATCGCGCCCGACCGGCACACCGCGACGTCGGCGGCCGCGTACGCCAGGTCCATCCGCTCCAGGTACGGCACCGGCACGTACGCCGGCTTGCCCGGGAACTCCTGCACGACCAGCGTGTTCTTCGGGCCGTGCGCGTGCAGCACGCCGACGCCGGCGTCGGCCAGGTCCTTCGCCGCGCCGGACAGCGCCGAGTTGATCGACTGCGCGCCCTGCGAGCCGCCGAACACCAGCAGCGTGGGCGCGTCCGGGTCGAGCCCGAAGTGCGCGCGGGCCTCGGCGCGCAGCCCGGCCCGGTCGAGCGACGTGATCGACCGCCGCAGCGGGATCCCGACGACCTCGGCCTTGGGCAGCGGCGTGCCCGCGACGGCGACCGCGACCCGCTTCGCGAACCGCGCGCCGACCTTGTTCGCCAGGCCCGGCGACTGGTTGGCCTCGTGCACGACGATCGGGACGCGCCCGCGCGCGGCCAGGTAGGCGGGCAGGGCGACGTAGCCACCGAAGCCGACGACGACGTCCGCGCCGACCCGGTCGAGGACCTCGCGGGTCTTGCGGACCGAGTCGCGGACCTTCAGGGGCAGCCGCAGCAGCTCCGGCGTCGGTTTGCGCGGCAGCGGGACCGGCGGGATCAGCTCCAGCTCGTACCCGCGGGCCGGGACGAGCTTGCTCTCCAGGCCGCGCTCGGTACCGAGAGCGATCACCGTCGCGTCCGGGCGCAGCCGCTTGACGGCGTCGGCCAGGGCGAGGGCGGGTTCGATGTGTCCTGCGGTGCCACCTCCGGCGACCACGACCACGGGCCCCTTGCCCGCGGCAGCTCGCTCGGTTCCCTTGACGGGCTTACTCACCAATGACCTCTCCGGTTCGCGGTACTCCGGGTACCACGGCTCGCTGTTGTCCGCGCGGCCCCGCGAGACGTGGCCGTGCTCGTCCGTGCCGCGCTGCGGCGCACCGGCTCGCGGACCGACTTGCGCCGTTCCTGCGCCGGGGCGGGCCGCGCCGCACGGGGCGCGGGCCTGGCCGCCTTCGCCCCACTGCGCGCCGCCCCCTTGCGCGTGGCGGGCGGGCGGTACGGGTCGGGCGCGGGCAGCCGCAGCAGGCGTCCGAACTTACCCGGCCCCTGCGTGCGCAGTGCGGCCACCGCCTCCGGTTCGTGCCGGGCGGCGTTCGCGAGCACGCCCATGATGAGCATGGTGATCACCAGCGAGGTGCCGCCGTAGGAGATCAGCGGCAGCGTGACGCCGGTGACCGGCAGCAGGCCGACGACGTAGCCGATGTTGATGCCGGCCTGGGCCACCAAGAACACGGTGAGCGTGCCGGACACGATCCGGATCCACGGGTCGATGTTGCGGGTGGCGATCCGCAGGCCCACGATGGCGACCCCGGCGAACAGGGCGAGCACGACGATGCAGCCGATCAGGCCCAGCTCCTCGCCGATCAGGGCGAAGATGAAGTCGTTCTGCACGTTCGGCAGGTAGTTCCAGCTGGCCGCGCCCTGGCCGAGGCCCTTGCCGAACAGGCCGCCGTCGGCGAGCGCGAGCTTGGCCTGGTTGGCCTGGAAGCCCTCGGCGCTGGTGTCGGCGTCCGGCGACAGGAACGACATGACGCGGTCGAGCCGGTAGGGCGCGATCACCGCGAGCACGAGGATGCCGGCCAGGCCGCCGGCCAGGATCACGCCGAACAGCCGTTTCGGGGCACCGGCGAACCACAGCAGCGCCAGCAGCACCACGGCGAGGGTGACTGTGCCGCCGAGGTCCGGTTGCAGCATGACCAGGGCGAACATCAGCAGCGCGATCGGCACCACCGGCACCAGCAGGTGCCGCCACTGGTGGATCACGTTGTACTTGATCACCAGGATGTGGGCACCCCAGAAAGCCAGCGCGACCTTCGCGGCCTCGACGGGCTGGAAGGTGAACTCGCCGATCCGGAACCAGCCCTGCGAGCCGTTCACGGTCGAGCCGAGCGGGGTGAGCACGAGCACCAGCAGGCCGAGGCAGATCACCGTCGCGGTGGCCGACATCCGCCGGATCCGCTCCAGTTTGACCCGCATGCCCAGCCAGAACACCACGCCGCCGAGCGCGACGAACACCAGGTGCTTGGTGAACAGCGAGTAGACCCCGCTGCCGGTCTTCGGGTTGTAGGACGCGACCGACGACGCCGAGAGCACCATGACGATGCCGATCACGGTGAGCACGCCGGTCAGCGCGAGCACGAGGTGGAACGACGCCAGCGGACGCGAGAGCCACGCGGTCAGCGCGGTCCGGAAGGCGACGAAGCCGCTCTCCTTGCGCTCCCGGCGCGGGCGCTTCGGTGGTGTCCGGGGCTTGGGCTCAGTGACCGTCACTCGGCTCCCCCGCTGCGTCGTCGCGGAGCACATGCACAGCCCGTGCGAACGCGTCGCCGCGCTCGCCGTAGCTCGAGAACATGTCCAACGACGCCGCGGCGGGTGCGAGCAGCACCACGTCACCAGGCCGGGCCATCGCGCTGGCCGCACTCACCGCCGCAGTCATGGGTTCATGGTCACCCGGACGGAGGCTGTTCACCGGGACATCCGGCGCGTGTCGCGCCACCGCGGCGGCGATCACGGGTGAATCGACGCCGAGGAGCACGACTCCGCGGAGACGGCCGGCGATGCTGCTCACCAGTTCGTCGACGGAGGCGCCCTTGAGCTGACCTCCGGCGATCCAGACGATGCTCTGGTGGGCCCGCAGCGACCCGGCGGCCGCGTGCGGGTTGGTCGCCTTCGAGTCGTTGACGTACCGGACCCCGGCGACCTCGGCCACCTCGACGGCCCGGTGCGGGGCCGGCTGGTACTCGCGCAGGCCCTTCAGCACGGCCTCCGGCGGGACGCCGTGGGCCCGGGCCAGCGAGGCGGCGGCCAGGGCGTTCGAGACGTTGTGCGGGCCCGCCGGGCGGACGTCGGCGAGGGTGGCGAGCTCTTCGGCGCTGTTCGCCGGGTCGGCGACGAAAGCACGGTCGACCAGCAGGTCCTCGACCAACCCCAGCTCCGCGGCCGACGGCGTGTCCAGCCGGAAGCCGACGCGGCGGGCGCTCTCGGGCGCGTGCTCCCGCGCGATCCGCGTGGACCACTCGTCGTCGGCGTTGTGCACGGCGACCTTGGCCCGCGTGTACACGCGGCCCTTGGCGGCGGCGTAGGAATCCATCGAGCCGTGCCAGTCGATGTGGTCCTCGGCCAGGTTGAGCACCACGGCCGCGTCCGGCGCGAGGGTCGAGGACCAGTGCAGCTGGAAGCTCGACAGCTCCACGGCCAGCACGTCGTAGCCGGCGCGAACGGCGTCGAGGGCCGCGTAGCCGATGTTTCCGCAGGCCACGGCGTTGGCACCGGCCGCCTTGAGGATCGACTCGAGCATGCCCACGGTGGTCGTCTTGCCGTTGGTCCCGGTGACGACCAGCCAGGACGGCGGGTGGTCGCGCAGCTGCCCGGCGCGCCAGGCCAGCTCGACGTCGCCGATCACCTCGACGCCCGCCTCGGCCGCGGCCACCAGCAGCGGCGACGTCGGCCGCCAGCCGGGGCTGGTGACGACGAGGACGACGTCGGCCGGCGGCTCGGTCAGGCCGGGCACCAGCTCGGCACCCAGCCCCTCCAGTTCGGCCAGGCGCTCGGCGTTGCCGTCGGTGACGGTGACCTTCGCACCCAGCTCGGTGAGCACGGGCACGATCGACTTGCCGGTGACCCCCGCACCGGCGACCAGGACGTGACGACCGGCGATATGCAAGGTCAGCCTCCGAAGCCCAGCTGTTCGCTGTAGAACAGGCCGAGCCCGAACATGCAGCAGATCGCCGACAGCAACCAGAACCGGATGATCACCGTGGTTTCGGCCCACCCGGCGAGCTCGAAGTGGTGGTGGAACGGCGCCATCCGGAACAGCCTTCGCCGGGTCGTCCGGAAGACCGCGATCTGCGCGACCACCGAGATCATCTCGACCATGAAGAGGCCGCCGATGACGATGGCGAGCAGCTCGGTGCGGGTGGTCATGGACAGCCCGGCGACCAGGCCGCCGAGGGCCAGCGAGCCGGTGTCGCCCATGAAGATCTTCGCCGGGGCCGCGTTCCACCACAGGAACCCGACGCAGGCGCCGGCGGCCGCGGCGGCGACCACGGCCAGGTCGAGCGGGTCGCGGACGTCGTAGCAGGCGGGCGCCGGGCCGTTGGCGCAGTTCAGCCGCTCCTGCCAGAACGCGATCACGACGTAGGTCGCCAGCACCATGGCCGCCGAGCCGCCCGCCAGGCCGTCGAGACCGTCGGTGAAGTTCACCGCGTTCGACCAGCCGGAGATCACGATGTAGCAGAAGATCACGAAGATCACCGACGGGAAGGTGATCAGCGCGAGGTCACGGACGTAGGAAAGGCTCTCCGACGCCGGCGTGATGCCGCGCGAGTCCGCGAAGTTCAGCGCCAGGACCGCGAACGCGATGGTGACCACCAGCTGGCCGACCAGCTTCGCGGTCTTGTTCAGCCCCAGGTTGCGCTGCTTGCGGATCTTGATGAAGTCGTCGAGGAAGCCGACGATCCCGAGGCCCACCGCGAGCATCAGCACGAGCAGCCCGGAGGCCGTCGGCGCGCCGCTGCGGGAGTTGAACATCCAGTTGATCAGGTGCGCGGCGAAGTACCCGACGACCATCGCGATGATGATCGCGACGCCACCCATCGTCGGCGTGCCGCGCTTGGACTTGTGTCCCTGCGGGCCTTCCTCACGGATCTCCTGGCCGAAGCCCTGCCGGGAGAACACCCGGATCAGGTACGGCGTCAGCAGGATGGAGATCAGCAGGCCCGCCCCGGCCGCGATCAGGATGCTGATCACGCGTCACCACCGTTCGAGCGATTCTCGGAGTTGTCGGTTTCCCGGGGTTCGAGCAGAGCTTCGGCGACCCGCCAGAGGCCGGCGGCCTTGGAAGCCTTCACCAGCACCACGTCCCCGGGGCGGAGCTGATCATGCAGCAGGGCGATCGCGGCCCCGACGTCGGGTACCAGAGTGGATTCCTCGCCCCAGGAGCCTTCCTGGAACGCACCCTGGTGCATGGCCGCCGCCTCGGGCCCGATCACGACGAGCTTGGCGATGTTGAGCCGGACGACCAGCCGGCCGATCTCGTCGTGGGCGGTGACCGCGTCCGCGCCGAGCTCGCCCATCACGCCGAGCACGGCCCAGGACCGCCGGCCGCTCTCCCGCGTCATCGCCGCGAGGGCCTTGAGGCCCGCCCGCATCGACTCGGGGTTGGCGTTGAAGGAGTCGTTGAGGATCGTGACGCCGTCTTCGCGGGTGACGACCTCCATGCGACGCGCCGAGCGCCGTTCGAGGCCCGAGAGGCGCGTGGCGACCTCCTCCGGCGTCGCGCCCAGCTCCAGCGCGACCGCCGCGGCGGACAGCGCGTTGCCGACGTGGTGCTCGCCGTGCAGCGGCAGCTTCACGTCGGCCTCGCCCGCCGGGGTGATCAGCCGGAAGGAGCCGCGGGCTTCGTCGTCGAGGGTGATGTTCTCCGCGCGGATCTGCGCCGAGGGGCTTTCGCCGACGAACACGACCCGGGCCTTCGTGCGGCTCGCCATGGCCGCGACCAGCGGGTCGTCCAGGTTGAGCACCGCGACGCCGTCCTCGGGCAGGGCCTCGACCAGCTCGCCCTTGGTCTTCGCGATGCCTTCGCGCGAGCCGAACTCGCCGACGTGCGCGGTGCCGACGTTCAGCACCACGCCGATGCGCGGCGGGGCGATCTCGGCGAGGTGGGCGATGTGCCCCGGCCCGCGCGCGGACAGCTCCAGCACCAGGTGCCGGGTCTGCGCGTCGGCCCGCAGGGCGGTCCAGGGGTGCCCCAGCTCGTTGTTGAACGACCCGGGCGGCGCGACCGTCGGGCCGAGCGGCTCGAGCAGCTGCGCGATGACGTCCTTCGTCGACGTCTTGCCGGACGAGCCGGTGACCCCGACGACGGTCAGGTTCCCCTCGGCCAGGCGCTGCACGACGAACCGGGCGAGCTTGGCCAGCGCGGCCAGCACCGCGGCGCCGGAGCCGTCCTTGTCGCCGGTCAGCGCGACCGACCGTTCGTGGGCCTCGCCCGGCGCCAGGGGCGGGACGACGATGGCGGGCGCGTCGACCTCGCGGGCGGCCAGCACGGCGACGGCACCGGCTTCGGCGGCCTGCGCGGCGAAGTCGTGGCCGTCGACCTTCTCCCCAGGCAGGGCGACGAACAGGCCGCCGGGCGTGAGCTTCCGGGTGTCGAACTCCACGCTGCCGGTCACCTGCGCGCCCGGGTCGGCGCGGTGCAGCCGGCCGCCGACGACGTCGGCGATCTCGGCCAGGCTGAGCACGATCACACACTCACCTCGAGTTTGTTGCGGATGGCCGCGGCCAGCTCGTCGCGGTCGGAGAACGGGTGCACGACGCCGCCGGCCTCCTGGCCGGATTCGTGCCCCTTGCCGGCGAGGAAGACGATGTCGCCCGGCTCGGCGAGCGACACGGCGTGCGCGATGGCTTCGCGGCGGTCGCCGATTTCGACGACCTCACCGCCCTCGGCGGGCCCGACGGCGCGGGCGCCGGCGAGCATCGCGGCGCGGATCGCCGCGGGGTCTTCGGAGCGCGGGTTGTCGTCGGTGACGATCAGGACGTCGCTGCGGCGGGCCGCCGCCTCGCCCATCATCGGGCGCTTGGCGGTGTCGCGGTCGCCGCCACAGCCCAGCACCGTGATGATCCGGCCCTCGGCGCGGGCGCGCAGCGCGTCCAGGCCCTGCGCGACGGCGGCCGGCTTGTGGGCGTAGTCGACGACGGCGGTGAACCCCTGGCCGACGTGGACCCGCTCCATCCGGCCCGGCACCTGCACCTGGGCGAGCCCGGCGACGATGTGCTCCAGGCCCACCCCGGCGGTGCTCAGGATCGCGGCGGCCAGCACGGCGTTGGCGACGTTGAACTCGCCGGGCAGCGGGATCCGCGCGGGTGCGCTGAGGCCGTCCGGGCCGTGCAGGATGAACGTCTGCTCGCCGTGCGGCGTGGCCTGCAGGTCGGTGGCCTTCCACGCCGCGTCGGTGCCGGGATCGGTGGTCACGGTGACCGTCTGCGGCGTGAGCAGCGCCTGGCCCCAGGCGCTGTCGACCACGACGACCTCGGTGGTCGAACGGCCGTCGAACAGCAGGGACTTCGCGGCGAAGTACTCCTGCATGTCCTTGTGGAAGTCGAGGTGGTCCTGGGAGAGGTTGGTGAACGCGCCGACCGCGAACCGGGTGCCGTTGGCGCGGCCCAGCGCGAGCGCGTGGCTGGAGACCTCCATCGGCACGTGCGTGACGCCGCGCTCGAGCATGACCGCGAGCAGGGCCTGCAGGTCCGGCGCCTCCGGCGTGGTGAACCCGCTGACCAGCCGCTCGCCGGCGATCCGGGTTTCGACGGTGCCGATCAGGCCGGTGGTCAGCCCGGCCGCCTGCAGGCCGGCGTCGACCAGGTACGACGTCGTGGTCTTGCCGGACGTGCCGGTGACGCCGAGGACGGCCAGCTGCAGCGAGGGTTCGCCGTAGATCCAGGCGGCGATCTCGCCGAGCGCGGCGCGCGGGTCGGCGTGGACGAGGATCGGGACGCCGGCGTCGCGCAGGGCGGGCCGCTCGGCGCCTTCGGCGTCGGTGAGGACCGCGACGGCCCCCGCGGCGATCGCCTGGTCGCTGAAGTCGGCACCGTGGGCCCGGGCGCCGGGCAGCGCGGCGAAGAGGTCGCCGGGCAGCACGTGCTGGGCGCGCAGGGTGGTGCCGGTGACGGTGAGCTCGGCCGCGTCGGGGCGGTCGGCGATCAGGCGGGCGTCCGCCCTGGCGAGGAGGGTCGCCAGCGGGACCGGGTCGATGCGCGCCGGGCGCGGCGGCGCGGGGACCGCTTTCACCGGGCTTTCCGGCACCTGGGAACTGGACGAGGACACGGACACGGCCAAGAGGCTACCGGCGGGCGTTCCGGGGGCCCGCACGCGGTACGGCGATTGCGCGCGGCTGAGGCACATGTGCTAAGCGCCGTCATGGACATCATTGCGCCACAAGGCTTTCCGGCATCCGGCCGGCCGAAGTGGACGATGCCGGGCGGAAAAGCCGTGAAGGCCTCCTTGCCGGCTTCTCGAGCCGGTAAGGAGGCCTTCACGGACTGTGCCTGGACTACTGCACGATGAGCGGGACCTCCGGCGACGGCCCGTCCGACAGCGGGATCTGGTACCGCTGCGTCAGGTACGACGCGATGCTGTGGAACAGCGGCGCCGCGGAGTGCCCCACCGGCAGGGTCGTGTCGGGCGCGTCCAGCCGGATCCCGACGACGAATCGGGGGTGGTCCGCGGGCAGGATGCCGGCGAAGGTGATGTTGTAGAGGTGGTCGCTGTAGCCCTTGTTCCGCGGGTCGATCTGCTGGCCGGTGCCGGTCTTGCCGGAGATCTGGTAGCCCTCGACCGCCGCCGTCGGCGCGGTGCCCTTCTGCAGGCCCTTGCCGTTCTGCGCGACCGCGCGCATCATGTCGCGCACCGTCTTCGCCGTCTGCGGGCTGACCACCTGGACCGACTTCGGCGCCGGCTCGGGCACCGTGGTGCCGTCCGGGTTCACCTTCGCCTTGACGATCCGCGGTTCGACGCGCACGCCGTCGTTCGCGATCGTCTGGTACAGCCCGGCCATCTGCAGCACGGTCATCGACAGGCCCTGCCCGATCGGCAGGTTGCCGAAGGTCGTCGCCGACCACTGGCTGCGCGGCGGCACCGAGCCCGCGCTCTCGCCGGGCAGGCCGACTCCGGTGCGCTGGCCGAGGCCGAACTTCTTGAGCAGGTCGAGGTAGCGGTCCTCACCGATCTTCTGCGCCAGCAGCAGTGTGCCGATGTTGGACGACTTGGCGAAGATCCCGGTAGTGGTGAACGTCTGCGTCCCGTGCGTCCAGGCGTCGTGCACGGTCTTGTCGGCGACCTGCAGCTGGCCGGGCACCTGGACGGTCGACTCCGGGGTCGCGATGCCGTAGTCGATCGCCCCGGTGGCGGTGACGATCTTGTTGACCGACCCCGGTTCGAACGGCGTGGTGACCGCGGGGTTGGCGAGGTCGTCGGCCGTCCAGGTGGACTGGTCGTTGGGGTCGAACGACGTGTTGTTGGCCAGCGCGTAGACCTCGCCGGTCTTGGCGTCCAGGACGACCGCCTGCCCGCCCTTGGCGTGCGACTGCTGGACGTAGTCCGCCAGCTGGCGCTGCACCTCGTACTGCAGGTCGGAGTCGATGGTCAGCTCGAGGTCCGACCCCGGCACGGCGGCCTGCAGGTCGCGCTCGGTGCCCGGGATGACGACGTTGTCGCTGCCGTTCTTGGTGTTGACCAGCATCCGGCCCGGGGTACCCGCCAGGTCGTTGTCGCGGAGCTGCTCCAGCCCGACGAGGCCGTGCAGGTTGTGCTTGGACACGTCCGGGTCGTCGGAGCGCCAGTTCGCGGCACCCACGATGTTGGACGCCAGGCTGCCGCCCGGGTACTCCCGCAGCGCGCGCTTCTCGACGCCGATCCACGCGAACTTCTTCACGATGTCGGCGGCGACCGACGGCTCGACGTTGTGCTCGAGGTAGGTGAAGGACGCCTGCTTGTGGAACAGGTCCAGCAGCTGCTGCTCGGTGAGCTGGCTCGGCACCTTGGCCGCGATGTACTTCGCGGCCGCGGCGGTCTCGGCGTCGAACGTCTTCTTCGTGCCGGGGTTCTTCGCGGCGAAGTCGTCCATGTTCTTGTGCAGCGCCTTGAGGTTCACCGACAGCGACCGCACCTCGACGCTGAACGCGAGCTTGGCGCCGCTACGGTCCACAATGGACCCGCGCTGGGCCGGGATGTCGATGGTCTGGGTGCGCTGCCGCTCGGCCGCGGCCGACAGCGCGCCGGCCTCGAACCACTGCACCTGCACCAGTTTCACGCCCGCGACGAGCAGCACGGCGACCAGGATGAGGCGCACGGCGGAGAACCGGCCGCGGTTGCCGCCGTTGCCCCGGCGCGCGGCCGCGCTGCGCGTTCCCGCGGCGTAGGTCCGGCGCGCGCTCCCCGCGGCGCGCGCACGGGCCTGTCCCCGGCTCGAGGAAGCCATCACTGGCCGGCTCCCGGCTGGGCCGGCTGGTCTTCGGCGGGCACCGCGGGCTGGTCACCTTCGATCGGCACGCCCTGCTGCGACTGCGTGCCCGCGGCGGGCGCGGCCGGCGGCGCGACCGGCACCGCCGGCGTGTCCGCCTTGGCCTTCTTGGGCTCGCCGACGAGCGACGTCTTCCCGTCCGGGCCCACGAGGATGCGCGCCGGGTCGCCGCCCGGCACCATGCCCAGCTGCTGGGCCGCGGGGGCCAGCGACGCCGGCGACTCGGCCTTCGCGACTTCGCGCTGCAGCTGTTCCTTCGTCTCGGCCAGGTTCGCGTTGGTCGTGCGCAGCTGCTCGAGCCGGTAGGAGTCGGCGATCGCCTGCGTGGTCAGCCACAGCGTGGTCGCCACGCCGGCGGCCAGCAGCGCCATCATCAGCAGCACGAACGACGCGCGCGACTTCGGCAGCCGCAGCTTGAGCTTGGGCGCGCCCGGCTCGGCGGTCTTCGTCTTCGTCTTCGGCGCGGGCCGCGGCTCGCGCTCCTTGAGCAGGTCGGCGCGCTGGGCGCGGCGCGCGTAGGCGCGCTCGGCCGCGGACGTGCGGCCCCGCGAGGCGCGGCGCGGCGCGGCGGTCTGCGGTTCCGGCTCGGCGGTGGTCGAGGTGCGGGCGGCCTCGCTGCGGCCCCGCGTCGCCGGCGCGTTCCGGCGGCGGGACTTCGTGGGAGCGGTCATCGCGGCTCTCCGATCCTCTCTGCGGCCCGCAACCGCACCGAAGCGGCGCGCGGGTTGTGTGCCATCTCCTCTTCGCCGGCCTTCTCGGCGCCTCGCGTCAGGAGCTTCAGCTCCGGTCCGTGTCCCGGCAGCTCCACCGGAAGTCCTTCCGGGGTGCGGGACTTCGCGAGCTCGGCCAGCGCCTGCTTGACGATCCGGTCTTCCAGGGACTGGTAGGACTCGACGACGATCCGCCCGCCCACGCCGAGCGCGCCCAGCGCGGCGGGCATGGCCCGGCGGAGCACCTCCAGCTCGCCGTTGACCTCGATCCGCAGCGCCTGGAACGTGCGCTTGGCCGGGTGCCCGCCGGTCCGCCGGCTGGCCGCCGGCACGGCGTCGTAGAGCAGCTCGACCAGGCGGCCGCTCATCGTGAACGGTTCCTGTTCGCGGGCTTTCACGACGGCCTTGACGATCCGCTGCGCGAACCGTTCCTCGCCGTAGTCCCGCAGGATCCGGATCAGCTCGCCGGGTGCGTAGGTGTTGAGGACGTCGGCGGCGGTGAACCCGGTGGTCGGGTCCATCCGCATGTCGAGCGGCGCGTCCTTCGAGTAGGCGAAGCCGCGCTCGGCGCGGTCCAGCTGCATCGACGAGACGCCGAGGTCGAACAGGATGCCGTCGGCCTTGGCGATCTTCAGCCCGGCGAGGGCTTCGGGGAGTCCGTCGTAGACGGTGTGCACGAAGTCGACGCGGTCACCGTGGCGGGCCAGCCGCTCTCTCGACTTTTCGAGCGCGGCGGGGTCGCGGTCCAGCGCGACGAGGCGCAGCCGCGGGAAGGCTTCGAGGAGGGCGTCGGAGTGCCCGCCGAGACCGACGGTCGCGTCCACGAGGACGCCGTCACGCTCGGCGAACACGGGGGTGAACAGCTCGACGATGCGCCTCAGCAGTACCGGGACGTGCTCGGGTGCCGTCATGGTGTTCCCTCCCCCTTTCTCGCCTGGGCGGCTCGGGGGAAATATGGCGGATGCCGTCAGGTCCCTGTCCGCCCGCTGCCGACCTGGTACCGGGGAAGGTGCACCAGGGCTGTTGAGCGGACAGAGGCCTCACGGCATCCGGGTGGACGTCTCCCGTCGCGGCGGGCGGCAAACCTGTCGTCCCCCGACGACGAAGGTGCACCGCGACCGCACGCTCAGAAGACGCCCGGCAGTACTTCCTCTCGAGCCTTCGCATAGCTGTCTTCGTGTTCCTCCAGGTAGCCCTGCCACGCTTGGGCATCCCAGATCTCGAGCCTGGTGATCGCCCCGATCACCACGCACTCCTTGCTGAGCCCCGCGTAGCGGCGGAGCTCGGGCGCGATGGTGATGCGCCCCTGGCCGTCCGGTCGTTGCTCGTCCGTGCCCGCGAACAGGTAGCGCTGGTAGGCCCGAACCGCCTCGTTGGTGAACGGGGCCTCGGCGACCTTGCGCGCCATCTGCTCGAACTCGGCGCGAGGGAAGACGAAGAGGCAGTGGTCCTGCCCCTTGGTAAGCATCAGCCCACCCGCCAAGGCGTCACGGAACTTCGCGGGCAGCGCGAGCCGCCCTTTGTCGTCCAGTTTCGGGGTGTGGGTGCCGAGGAACACGGCCTCCACCTCCCTACCGCACCCGGTGGCGAACCACCGCCTGCGGCTACGGGGCTTCCCTTCCGCCCCACTGGCCACCACCGTACCCCACTTTTCACCACAGTCAACGCGCGAAACCGGCGCCTCACTCCGTCGTGTCTCCCGTTTGCGCAGGTCAGCAGAGTGAGGGCCGGTGGGGGGCGCGGTGGGGGACGGTGGCCAAGATCCCCCGCGCCGGGGTCCGGAGCAACCTCAGCTGCACCCCATGCGTCCGCATAACGGCCGCGAAAGAACCCTGGGGCGGGTTTGCGGGGTCAGGTGGGGACCCGGGGTGGGGCCAGGTGGGGATGCAGGTGGACCCGAGTGGGGCTGCGGGTGGGTTCAAGTGGGGAACGCGGGTGAAGCCCAGCGGGGCGTGCGCCCGAACGGCCGAGAACGCCAGGAATGAGTCATTCACTGCGTCGGATGCAAGGAATGAGTCATTCACTGCATCCGCAGCCCGCCGAGTTGTCCACAGGCGGGCCACGGTGACGGCGAGTAGTCCACAGATCACGGAAAGGTCTGGTGGTGAGCGCACTCGCCGGTAACGATCAGCTGGTGAACAGAGGATCTTGGACGCGCGACGCGGAGGCGCTCTTCGCAGCGAGCCGTCGTGGCGTGATCACGGTGACGCAGTTGGAGGCCCTGGGGGTTCCTCAGGAGACCAGTTACCGGCGCTGCCTGCCGGACCGGCCGTGGCAACGGCTCCTGCCCGGGGTGGTCCTGCTCCGCACCGGCGCCCCGACGCGACGGCAACTGCTCGAAGGCGCCCTTCTCTACCGCGGTGACGAGGCGGTCATCACCGGACTGGAGTCGTGCCGGCGCCAAGGGCTGAAGCGCGACGCCCGCGCGGGGGAACCGGCCCACCTCCTTCTGCCGGCCCACCTGAAGACCACCAGCAGCGGTTACGTCCTGGTCGAGCGCACCACGCGGATGCCCGCCCCGGTCCGCCGCGACGGCCTCCCTCTCGCCCCGGCGACGCGATCCGTGCTGGACGAGTGCCGGCGGCTGAAGGAACGCGCGCCGATCCGGGCATTGCTCGCGGAGGCCGTTCAGCAGCTGGGCATCGACCCCGGCGAGCTGAGCACCGAGCTGGAGAGCGGCAGCCGGAGAGGGAGCGCCCTGCCCCGCGCCGTGCTCCGCGAGATCGCACGTGGCGCCAGGTCGGCGGCCGAGGCCGATGCCATGACCCTGTGGTGTCGCACCGGTCTTCCCGAACCGGTCTGGAACTCGGAGGTCCACGACGAGCACGGCCGCTATGTCGCCATCCCGGATGCCTGGTGCGACGAAGTAGCCCTCGCCTGGGAGATCGACTCCTACGAGTTCCACTTCGGGCAGCCCGCTTACGCGGCCACCCTCGCCCGCAACAACCGGTACGCCGCTGCCGGGATCGCCCTGGTGCAAACCGTGCCCAGCAGACTGCACACCGAGCCGCGTGCGGTGGTCGCCGAGCTGGTCTCCGCCTACCGCTCCGCCGCGGCCCGCCCACGGCCACCGGTCAGGCTGGCCGCACGCAGTGAATGACTCATTCCTTGCATCCGACGCCAGGAATGAGTCATTCACTGCATCGGAACGGGGGTCTCAGGTCTCCGGGGTGACCAGGGCTGCGACCCGGGAAGCGAGCCGCGCGCTGTCGACCGGGGTCACGTTCACCCACTCCTGCCCACCCCGGCCCGCGGTCTTGGTCGCGCAGTACGCCCCGACGTCCGTGTCGAACCACGTCAGCCCACCCACCCGGGAAACCCGGCCCGACGCCGAACGCCGGCTCACGCTGAACTGTCCCGCCGCGTAAACCGGCCGGGCCTGGATCGCCAGGACCTCCTGCTGCTGAGCCGACGCCGACCGTGAAGCAGAAGGAGAGCCCGAAAGCTCCGAAGCCGCCAGGTTGACCCCGTACCCAGGCCCCGCCGACAGCTCCGGCAAGACGTCCACGAGCGCCGTGCACAGCTCGCTCGGCAGGATCGAGTCCAGGCCGATCGTCTGCTCCGGCTGGGTCGCCAGGACTCCGTGGCGGCCGCGGGTCGCCGTCACCGCGCGGAACGGGGCGTCGGCCGTCATGTCCGCCAGCGCTTCGCACGCCACGAACACCTCGCCGCCCGCCAGGACATCCAGCCGCGAGGCCAGCGCCGGTGCCAGAGTGCCGTCGTACAGACCTCGCTCGGCCAGGTTTTCGTACACCGCCTTCCGCACCTCGGCACGCTCCGAGTCGGTCCCGCCGACGCTCCGCACGGTCAGCGGCTCCGGCGGACGGTCGTGGCCGAGGTCGGTCCAGAGGATGTCGAACGCCGATGCGGAGACGCGGATCAAGCCGGCCCCAGCGTGGGCGGCGCCGCGAACGACTCGGCGGGCACGTGGCCGCGCAGGGCCGCGTCGCGGGTCCGCATGACGTCGATCGCCTTCTGCCGCGCGGCTTCCGCCTCGGCGCGGCGGGCCGCCATCTCGTCGGCCAGCCCGGCCAGGACGAGCACGTTCCCGGACGACGCCGCGTCGCGGATCATCGACGCCGGGTCGTACGTCACCGGCGGCGGCATGTCGGCGCGGGCCCGCGCGGCCGCCTCCGCCTGCGCGCCGACCGCGCCTCCCACCGCCGCCGACACCGCGGCGGAGTGCGAAAGCCACTGCGCGGCCCGGCCCACCGCCGCGCGCGCCGCGTCCCCCGCGGCGCCGCGCCAGTTCTCTTCCGACGAGGCCACCAGCGCGGCGAGGTCCGCCGTCGACTCGTGCAGCCGTTTCGCCAGCCCTTCCCAGCGCGCGCCCGCCTCGCCCGCGGCGACCGGGTCGTTGTCGCGCTCGACCTCCGCGGCCATCGCCTCGTGGCTGTAGGCCTCGTACCTCGCGGTGGGCACAGGGGGTTCGGACACGGCGCACCTCTCGGGTTCAGGGCAGCTTGGGCTCGACCAGCCCGGCCACCGTGCCCGCGCGGCGGCACGCGAGCGGGGTGTCCGAAAAGCCGGTGTTGCTGACGTCGATCTGGACGCTGGCCGCGTCACCCACCCCGAGCAGCACGGCGCAGGTGCCGTCGGCGGCCTTCTTGTCCGCCACCTGCAGCGCCGGGTGGGCGCCGACCTTGGTCTTGGTGGCCGTCTTCTTCGCGACTTCGAGGTCGGCCAGGCCGTCGGTCTCGCTGAGGGTCACGGTGACGCCGAAGGTGCCGGGCACGGTCCAGTCGCACGCGCGGGCGCCGGCGATCTCCTTGGGCTTGCCGAGGACGCTCACCCCGGCGGCCGAACGGTCCTGCGGGCCGAGCAGCGCGCAGGGGTCGATCGCGGCGAGACCGGTCCAGGCGACGGGCGGGGTCTCGCTCGCGGCCGTGGCCGTCGCCGAGGTGTGCCCAGCGGCGGCGGGAGCTTGCTGCCCGCACCCGGCGACCGCGAGCAGGACGGCCAGGGCCCCCACGTACTTCTTCCGCACCGCGTCAGCCACCCGTGCAGTCCACCCCGTCCGCGGCGGTCTCGTCGGCGTGCTGGTACTTCGCCAGCGCCTGGCCGATCCGGTGCTTGAGCGTCTCGAGCTCCTTGCCGAACGCGGTCAGCTGCTGGACGGCCGAACCGCGCCCGCCGATGCCGTACTCGGCCATGAACCTGCCGACCTCCCCGGCGTACCCGCCGCCGAGCGGCACGCTCCGGCCGAGCACCTTGGCCTCGCGGACCATCTCGCCGACGACGTCTTGCAGGGCACCGAGCTTCGCGTAGGCGTCCGTGGCCAGCTCGGGCGCGACCGCGAACCCGCGGACGTCGTACGGCGGCTGCGCTCGCACGTCGCTCATAAGCGGTTACGCCTCTCAGTAGCCGGGCGACCTCGCATCGCAGCATACGACAGAGCAGGGCGTCAGCGGGAGCGCCCAGAATCGGGTGACAAGGCACCCGTTCGGGGTATCGTCGCTGCTTGCGCAGTGTCA
Organism: Amycolatopsis sp. NPDC051106; assembly: GCF_040682775.1. Taxonomy (NCBI): domain Bacteria; kingdom Bacillati; phylum Actinomycetota; class Actinomycetes; order Pseudonocardiales; family Pseudonocardiaceae; genus Amycolatopsis; species Amycolatopsis sp. NPDC051106. The sequence continues at coordinate 21,799 of NZ_JBFBBQ010000081.1, forward strand.
TCGACCGAAGTGCCGGGCGTGCTCCCCCGGGCTACGCGGGGTTCCGCCCCCAGGTTCGCCCGGGTTTGACACACTGGGTGGAAGGCTGGTCGCTGCGCGCGGACAGCAGCGATGGGGGCCGTTCGGGCCCGGCGGTGCGCACGGTGCGCGCGGCCAAGCGCCACCAGGAGGTCGAGTGACGTCGAGAATCCAGTCTGCGGCGCCCGGATCGGGCGAGCAGGCATCCGGGCGTCCGCCTTACCCGGCGGAGTCCACGGGCAACGGCCGGGCTCCCGGCCGTCCCGCGAGAGTGTCGCTGGACGAACTGCACGAGACCGCGCGGCGGATCGCCGCGAACGTCGAGCGGGTGCTGGTCGGCAAGCCCGACGTCATCCGGATCGCGCTGGTCACGCTGCTCGCCGAAGGCCACCTGCTGGTCGAGGACGTCCCCGGCGTCGGCAAGACGTCGCTGGCCAAGGCCCTCGCCCGGTCGATCGACTGCACGGTCAGCCGCATCCAGTTCACGCCGGACCTGCTGCCGAGCGACGTCACCGGCGTCTCCATCTACAACCGGCAGAACGGCGAGTTCGAGTTCCGCCCCGGCCCGGTGTTCGCGAACATCGTGGTGGGCGACGAGATCAACCGCGCCTCGCCGAAGACGCAGTCGGCGCTGCTCGAGTGCATGGAAGAGCACCAGGTCACCGTCGACACCTCGACCTACCACCTCGACGAGCCGTTCATGGTGATCGCCACCCAGAACCCGATCGAGATGGAAGGCACCTACGCGCTGCCCGAAGCCCAGCGCGACCGGTTCACCGCGCGGGTGTCCATCGGCTACCCCGACCAGCAGGCCGAGCTGGCCATGGTCGACGAGCACGCCGGGCACAACCCGATGGACGACCTGCAGCCGGTCTCCGACGGTGAGACCGTGCACCGGCTGATCGAGACGGTCCGCGGCGTGCACATGGCGCCGGAGGTCCGCCGCTACGCCGTCGACGTCGTCGCGGCCACCCGCCAGGTCCCGGAGATCCGGCTCGGCGCGTCCCCGCGAGCGACGCTGCACCTCGTCCGCGCGGCGCGCGCGCAGGCGGCGCTGTCGGGCCGCGACTACGTCGTGCCCGACGACCTGCACACGGTCGCGGTGCCGGTGCTGGCGCACCGCCTGGTGCTGACCACCGAGGCCCACGCGGCGCGCCGGTCGGCGACCGACGTCGTGCGGGCGGTGCTGCACCGGGTGCCGGTGCCGCAGGGCTCCCGGCCCCAATAACTGCCCGGCGAAGGGGAGAACGACGTGCTGCGTGCCCTGTCCGGCCTGACCACCCGCGGCCGCTGCCTGCTGGCCGCGGGGCTGGCGGCCGCGGTGTGCTCGTTCGTGCTCAACGAACGCGACCTGCTGCGGGTCGCCGTCTTCGTGGTGGCGCTGCCGCTGCTGGTCGCCGTGTTCATCTCGGCGACCCGGCTGCGCATCGGCGCCACCCGCGCGCTGCGCCCCCAGCGGGTCGCGGTGGGCGGCGCCGGCGAAGTGCAGCTGGAGCTGTGGCGCAGCGGTCGGCTGCCGGCCGGCGAGATCCTCCTCGAGGACGGCGTGCCGTACGCGCTGGGCTCGCGGCCGCGGTTCGTCGTCGAACGCCTCCCGCACGACCGGCGGGTCGCGCTGCGCTACCCGCTGCAGCCGGTGCTGCGCGGGATCCAGCAGGTCGGGCCGCTGCGCGCGACCATCACCGACCCGTTCGGGCTGTGCGAGTTCGAGCGCGAGCTGATCGGGCACTCGCGGCTGGTCGTCGTGCCCCGGGTGGTCCCGCTGTGGGGCCTGCCGAGCGGCGCGGGCATCGGCGTCGGCGACGACGGCACGGTCCGGCTGCACGCCGGGCAGGGCGAGGCCGACGTCATCGTCCGCCAGTACCGCCAGGGTGACGACCTGCGGAAGGTGCACTGGCGCTCGACCGCCCGGCGTGACGAGATCATGGTGCGCGTCGAGGAACGGCCCTGGCGCGGCGGCACCACGGTGCTGCTCGACCACCGCGCCGCCGCCCACCACGGCAGCGGCCCGGCCGCCAGCCTGGAGTGGGCCGTGTCCTTCGCCGCTTCGGCCGCGCTGCACCTGCGCCGGTCCGGGCACCGGGTCCGGCTGGTCAGCGAGCACGGCGCGACGCTCGCCGACACCCCGGGCGACGGCGGCGACCACTACGACCACGTCGTGCTCGACGCCCTCGCCGCGCTGCAGCCCGCCCACCAGCGGGACATCACGCTGGCCGGCGACCCGGCCGACGGCCAGGAGCTGATCGCCGTGCTCGGCACGGTCAGCACCGAGGCCGTGCACGAACTGGCCCAGTTCCGCCCGCGCGGCATCCGCAGCCTCGCCGTCCTGCTCGACACGCCCACGTGGTCGGCCGGGATGAGCGCGCCCGAGCAGCGGGCCGCGGCCACCGAGGACTCGGCCGCGCTGCTGCGCGCGTCCGGCTGGGGCGTGGTGATCGCCGGTCCCGGCTCGCCAATGCCGCAGGTGTGGGCCGAGCTGTGCCAGGCGGGCGCCCGCCGCGGCACGCTGATCGGCGGTACCCGATGAGCACGACCACCCGCGCCCCGGAGCCCGCGACGAGCGCGTCCGGCACCTTCGCGCCGAGCGGCGGTCCCCGGGCGAGCACGACTCACGCCCGCCACCGCGCACCGCACACCGCGATGAGCCCGGCCCTGATCGGTGGTACCCGATGAGCACCGCCGCCCCGCCACGTCCGTCCGCCACCCCGCCGCGGCGCCCCGCCTCGCAGCACCCGCTTTCCGCCTGGCGCGGCAGCTTGCTCGCGCCGTCCGCCGCCGGGATCGCGACGCTCTGCGCCGCGACGTCGGTGACCAGCGTCGTGTCGGGCCTGGCCTGGTTCGGCTACCTCTTCGTCGCGGTGCTGCTGATCGCCGCGACCGGCCTGGCGCTGCGCTCGCTGCAGGTGCCGACCGTGCTGGTCGGCCTCGGCCAGCTGCTGGTGCTGCTGTTCCTGATCACCGGCGCGTTCACCACGCACGGGATCCTGCAGGTCATCCCCGGCCCCGAAGCGTTCGGCGAGATCGGGACCACGCTCTCGGCCGCCGCCGAACAGATCCGCGTCGGGCTGCCGCCGGTCGAGGGCAGTCAGCCGATCCTCTGCCTGGTGACGATCCTGGTCGGCCTGGTCGCCGTCCTCGTCGACACGCTGACGGTGGCCGCCGCGGCCCCCGCCGCGACCGGGCTCGTGCTGCTCTGCGTCTACGCCGTGCCCGCCGCGTTGAGCGAGGAAATGCTGCCGTGGTGGACGTTCCTGCTCGGCGGGGCCGCGTTCGCCGGCCTGCTGGCGGTCGACGGCAACCACCGGCACCGGCGCTGGCGCACCCGGGAAGCACCCGGGCGCAGCGGCAAGCCCGCTGTGCTGTCCGCACCGGTCGCGGTCGTGGCCGCGGCGATCGTGCTCGGCCTGTTCGGCGGTGCGATCACCTGGGTCGGCACGGTCGGGCGGATCCCGTTCGGCACCGGCGGCGACGGCCCCGGCGCGGGGTCCGGCGGCTTCGGCATCCAGCCGTTCACCGAGCTGCGCGGCATGCTCGACCAGGGGTCCAACCGCGAGCTGTTCAAGGTCCGCGGCCTCGGCACCGACCGGCGGCTGCTGCGCGCGATGACGCTGGACACCTACTACCCCAACAAGGGCTGGGGCCTGCACGACGAAGGCCGTTCGCAGCAGGGCGTCCCGGTCGGGCCGCAGCTGCCGCCCGCACCGGGTGACGACGGCAGCGGCTCCGCGCGCCGGATCGACGTCGAACCGGCGAGCTGGCGCGACAACTGGCTGCCGGTGTACGGCGCGCCGCGGATGATCGACGGTGCCACCAACGGCTACCTCTACGACCAGGTCAGCGGCACGGTGTTCACCACGCGCAGCGAGGTCCCGCCGTCCTACACCGAATACGCGTCGCTGAAGGAGCCCACGGCCCCGGAGCTGCGCGTCACCCCGCAGGTCGACGACCTGCCACCGCGCTACACCCAGATCGACCGCGTCGACGACCGCGTCCGCGCGAAGACGCAGCAGCTGATCGCCGGCGAGTCCAACGACTTCGACCGCGCGTCGGCGATCTGGCGGTACTTCACGGCGCAGAACGGGTTCGTCTACGACACGAAGACCGCGCCGGCGAACGACGCCGACGCGCTCGCGGACTTCATCCTCAAGGGCAAGCGCGGCTTCTGCGAGCAGTTCGCGTCGGCGATGGCCGTGATGCTGCGGGTGGCGGGCATCCCGTCGCGGGTGGCCATCGGGTTCACGCCCGGCGTGCAGGTCAACGACTACCTCTCGATCAGCACCCAGGACGCGCACGCGTGGGTCGAGGCGTACTTCGGCGGCAAGGGCTGGGTGACGTTCGACCCGACGCCGCTGTCCGACGGCCGCGGCATCACCCCGTCGTACCTGCAGGCCGGCACGGAGGACGGCAACCAGCCCGACGACACCCAGGTGGCGCCGAGCACGGTCCAGTCGAGCGCCGCGCCGACCGGCGCACCCCGCGACACCGAGCAGAACCCGCAGGCGCAGGGCCAGGAGGCCACCGACGAGGGCACGCCGACCTTGGTGTGGGTGCTCGTGGGAGCGCTGGTCGCGCTCGCGCTGGTGACGACGGTCCTGGTGGTCGCCGGCGGGCGTCGGAGAAGGCCGGACCGCGCACCCGCGGCGTCCGGGTTCGGTGCGCTGCTCAAGAACTGGCTGCCGCTGATCGCGGCGGCGCTGTGGGTGGCGGTGCTCGGTGTGCTGACGTGGCTGGTGGCCTGGTGGTTCAGCCTGATCGTGGTGCTGCTGCTCGCCGGGCTGCTGGGCCCGTCCGCGGCGCGCGACGTCGGACGGCGCCGGCGCCTGCAGGAGATCGTCGCGCAGCGCCCGGGCGCGGCGGACGCGGCGTGGTCCGAGCTGCGGGCCGAGTGCGCCGACCGCGGCCTGCCGATCCCGCCGAGCGACACGGTCCGCGTGGCCGGCCAGAAGCTGGCGGCGAAGCACCACTTGGACGACGAAGGCCGCGACGGCCTGCGCACGGTGATCGGCGTCGTCGAGAAGTCGTGGTACGGCGAGGACGGCGTGGGCGACCCGACGCTCCCCTCGGCGTTCGACCACCTGCGGCGGAGCCTGCACCGGAACGCCCCGCTGTCCTGGAAGGGCCGGTTGTTCCCGAAGTCCCTCTTCCGCAACCGCGACTGACGGGGCATCTCGCGTGATCAGGCGGGCATCACGCGTGTCTGGAGGGGCATCGCGTGCGATGCCCCTCTGATCACACGAGATGCCTCTTCCGTCACGCCTGAAGCCTGTCCGATCACGCGAGATACGTCTCTGATCACGCGAGTTGCGGGTGCGATCACGTGAGTTGCGGGGCTGCTCACCGGGATCACCCGGTCGGGTGCCACCCAGGGTCACCACGGCCGGCGCGGGGCCGGCGAACCGGCTGAGCACACAAGAAGATCCGCGCCCGGCCGGGGTGGCGGGCGCGGATCTCGTGGTCTCGCGGCGCTACTGCTCCTCGAAGCGCTGGCGGAAGCGCTCTTCCATGCGCTGGGTGAAGGAACTCCGGCGGCCCGACTGCTTGGCCCCGCGACTTCCCGCTCCACCGCCCTTGCCGTCCGATTCGGCGCCGTGCCGGATCGATGTGACGGCCAACATGACCCCGAAGAACATCACGAGGAACCCGAGCACGCTGATCAGCGGGATGTCGGCCACCCGGAACTGCGGCACCACCACGCCCAGCACCAGCAGGGCCACGCCCACTACGAACAGGGCGATGCCCTGGATACGCCGTCGGCGAGCGGGGCGACGCAACCGGGTGCCACGCACCGTGGATGCGAACTTGGGGTCCTCGGCATAGAGCTCGCGCTCGATTTGATCGAGCAGCCGCTGCTCATGCTCGGAGAGTGGCATCTTTCCTCCTCCGGCACAGCTGTCGCGGGCGCCGGGCCGCGCAACGTCCTGGACCCAACAGCCAACCCCAGGCGGGGTGGCACTGTCCAGGATACGAGGCCCGCGCCCGGACGACTACCCGATCCCGCATCCAGAAGGGATCGAATTGGGCTAAATCCTTCCGGATCGGGGTTGCGGACGGTCACCGCCACCCAAAGTGACCGATTAACGGCCTGCGCGGCGATGTGGGGGATGGTGACCGAGCCGAAGATCACGCCGGGTGCGCGGCTCGCCGGAAGCAGACGGCGGCCCGATGGTGAGGTCGGCCATGCCGCCGGAACCGAGCGGGCAGGAGGGCCGAACCGGCCACGCGGCAGGAGCGGTACCGGCTTGCCCCATGGGCCGCGTAACCCGGCGGCGGGCGACACGAGCCAAGGCGGCGCAAGACCGGGCCAAACCGGCAGCCCGACCAGACGGACCGCCGCCGCGGGCGAAATCCCGCGATCGCCCCCAGCACACCCGGCTGACACGCATCACTACCCGCGAAGGCGGCGCCGCGAACCCGAGCGGCGCGCGTCCCACCCCTCAGCGCAGGCCGGGCTGCGCAAGCCCCTACCCCTACCCCTTCCCCGCAAGAACCGACCCCGGGCCGCGTCAGCTCTCCCTCGGTCCGAGCAGCGACGCCGGCCGGACCGCCGCGGACCCGAACTTCGACCGGGCCACGTCCGCCGCCACCTCGGCGTCCCGCCACCGCGGGGCGGGGGAGTCGAACACCAGCTGCTCCCCCTCCTCGCCCGTGTCGAGCCCCTCCACCCGCACCCCGATCAACCGGACCGCTCCCGTCGGCGCGTGCTCCGCGAGCAACGCCACCGCCACCGCGTGGATCTCCCGCGCCACGTCGGTCGCCGAGACCAGCGTGCGGGCTCGGGTGATCGTGCGGAAGTCGGCGAACCGCACCTTGATCGAGACCGTCCGGCCGCGCACGCCCCGCTCCCGCAACGTCGCCCCCACGCGCGAAGCCAGCCGCAGCAGCTCCAGGCCCAGCTCGGCCCGGTCGTGGCGGTCGACGTCGAACGTGTGCTCCGCGCCGATCGACTTCTCCGGTGAGTCGACGACCACCGAGCGCTCGTCGACGCCGTGCGCGAGCCGGTACAGGTGCTCCCCCACCGCGACCCCGAGCGACTTCTTAAGCCGCTCCGGCGGGAACGCCGCGACGTCGGCGATCGTGCTCAGCCCCAGCCGCCGCAGGTGCTCCTCGGTCCGCGCGCCGACTCCCCACAGCGCCGACACCGGCAGCGGGTGCAGGAACTGCCGGGTCTCCGCCGCGGGCACCACGACCATGCCGTCCGGCTTGGCCATCCCCGACGCCAGCTTCGCGACGAACTTGACCTTCGCCACCCCGACCGAGCAGGTGATCCCGTGTTCGGCCTGGACCCGAGAGCGGATCTGCGCGCCCAGCGAAGCAGGTGTCGCGCCCAGGCGCCGCAGAGCCCCGCTGACGTCCAGGAACGCCTCGTCCAGGCTCAGGGGCTCCACCAGCGGGGTGAGCTCGCGGAAGATCCCCATCACCCCGCGGGAGACCTCGCTGTAGAGCCCGCCGGTCGGCGGGATGTTGATCAGGTGCGGGCACAGCCGCTTCGCCGTCGAGAACGGCATCGCCGAGCGCACGCCGAACTTCCGCGCCGGGTAGTTCGCCGCCGCGACGACCGCGCGCGGCCCGCCGCCGGACACGACGACCGGCTTGTCGGCCAGTTCGGGCCGGGTGCGCAGCTCGACGGACACGAAGAACGCGTCCATGTCGACGTGCAGCATCCCGCACCCGGTGTCGTCCGGCGCCGGTTCCCCCGGCCGGACGCGGAACCGGCCCATCCCGCCCGGCAGCTCAGCATTTCGCCCCACCCCCGGGACGCTACCGGCCACCACCGACAGTTTCCGGCACCACCGAAGGCGAAGGCCGAAACCCGCCGAAAGAGGTCAGGCGAGCCGCGCGACCGCGTGCAGCCGGCCGGCGATGTCCCGCAGCGCCGGCGAGGCCGCCGCGACACGTTCGAACGCCGCCAGCTCGTCCTCGCGGACGTCGCCGCCGACCAGGTCCGAGATCACCCGGTCGCCCTGCAGCGACGCCACTTCGAGACCGGCGGCCTCCAGGTCGGCACGCAGACCGGCGGCGGAGAACCGCCGCAGCACCGTGTCGCCCGGGACGACCCCGTCCGCGCTCTCGAGCAGCCGCTGAGCCTCGCCCACGCGGCCCGACAACGCGCGGTGCAGCACCGCCGCGTGCCGGTTCGCGACCAGCACCGACACCGCTCCCCCCGGCGCGACCGCCGTGGCCAGCGCGGTGAGCACCGCGGCCGGGTCGTCGACGATCTCCAGCAGCCCGTGCGCCAGCACCAGGTCGGCCGAACCGGCCTCGACGTGGCGGCCCAGCGCGTCCGAGTCGTCCGCGACGACCGTGATCAGCTCGGAGACGCCTTCTTCCTCGGCCCGGCGCTGCAGCGTGGCGAGGGCGTTCGGGCTCGGCTCGACGACCGTGACCCGGCAGCCGGCCGCCGCGAACGGCACCGCCCAGCCGCCGCTGCCGCCGCCCACGTCGACGACGCGGGGGTGCTCGGCGCCCCGGGCGCGGGCGGCCTTCAGCTCGGCCTCGAGCACCCGGCGGACGGCGCCCGAACCCCGGGCGGCCACGGTCTCCGTCTTCATGCCGCACAGGGTAGTGCCCGCCCCGCCCCGCCTCCCCGGCTCCTCCCTTCGAGTGAACGGACCTTGCCCGGCGGCACCTCTCGCGCGCACCCGTAGGCTGGTCTTCGTGCACACGGTCGCCGTACTCAGCCTCAAGGGAGGCGTCGGCAAGACGACGGTCGCTCTCGGTATCGCGTCCGCCGCCCTGCGTAGGGGCACCCGGACGCTGGTCGTGGACCTCGACCCGCAGGGCAACGCCACGACCTCGCTCGACCCGCCGTACACCGACGCGACCCTCGCCGACGTGCTCGAGAACCCGACGCGCGAGATGCTGGAACGCGCCATCGCGCCGAGCGTCTGGAGCGAGGACGTCGATGTCCTCGTCGGCACCGAAGAGCTGGAACTGCTCAACGACCCCGACGCCGACAGCGATCGGCTCGCCAACTTCTCCCGCGCGCTGGACGAGCTGCACCGCACGCCGCTGCGGGAGACGCCGTACGAGCTGGTGATCCTGGACTGCCCGCCGTCGCTGGGCCGGCTGACGAAGTCGGCGTTGGTCGGCGCGGACAGCGCGCTGATCGTGACCGAGCCGACGATCTACGCCGTCGCCGGCGCGAACCGGGCGCTGGAAGCGATCGAGAAGATCCGCAAGGAGCTCAACCCGGACCTGCGCGCGATCGGCGTCCTGGTGAACAAGCTGCGCGTGCGGTCCTACGAGCACCAGTTCCGGATCGCCGAGCTGCGTGACAACTTCGGCTCGCTCGTGATGCCGACGGCGATCACCGACCGGCTGGCGGTCCAGCAGGCCCAGGGCGCGTGCAGCCCGATCCACGAGTGGCATTCGCCCGGCGCGCAGGAGATCGCGCTGACGTTCAACATGGTGCTGGCGAAGATCCTGCGTTCCAACCGGGCGGGCCGCCACCGCATCGCCGGCGAAGAGCCCGAAGGCCCGGACTGGCCCGAGGGCCCGGCGCCGGAGACGCCCGAGGCCCCGGCCGAGGTGTCCGAATCCGCGGGGTGAGCCGTGCCCGAAGGTGACACCGTGTACCTGGTCGGAAAGCGCTTCGACCGGGCGATCGCGGGGAAGACGTTGCTGCGCGGCCAGTTCCGGGTCCCGCAGCTGGCCACTGTGGACCTCACCGGCCGCGAGGTGCTCGGCGTCGGGACGGTCGGCAAGCACCTGTTCACCCGCTTCTCCGGCGACCTCACGCTGCATTCGCACCTGATGATGGACGGCATGTGGGACGTCTACCCGGCCGGCGCGAAGTGGCGCCGGCCCGGGCACCACGCCCGCGTGGTCCTGACCGCGGCCGACGTCCAGGTGATCGGCTTCCGCGTCCACGACCTCAAGCTCGTGCCCACACCCAAGGAACACGACCTCGTCGCCCACCTCGGCCCGGACCTGCTGGATCCACAGTGGACGGACGAGCACGCCGCCCGCGCGGCGGCGGCCCTGTCCGCCGATCCCGGGCGCGAGCTGGGGCTCGCACTGCTCGACCAGCGCGTGATGGCGGGCGTCGGGAACCTCTACAAGTGCGAGATCGCCTTCCTGCTCGGCGTCACCCCGTGGACACCGGTGTCCGAAGTGGACGCCGGTCGCACGGTCGCGCTCTCCCGCAAGCTGTTGCTGGCCAACGCCACCGCCGGGCGCTTCGACCAGAGCACCACCGGTCACCTCGACCGCAACCGCAAGAACTGGGTCTACGAGCGCACCCGCCAGGGGTGTTTCCGCTGCGGCGGCCGGGTCCTGGTCCGCACGCAGGGCCACGACGTCCAGCGGCGGCCGACGTGGTTCTGCCCGAAGGACCAGCACGGCCCGGCTCCCGCGAGCTAGAGTGACCCCCGTGACGTCGTTCAAGCTCCCGCTCTACGGGACCGACACCGAACGCGGCGACCTCGCTCCCTGAGCCGTCCGCGCTCCGTCCGTCACCCTCTCACCGCACAGGGAGCTCAGTCATGCCCGGAATCCTCACCGGGCAGGCGCTGCGCGCGTTCGCGCACGCCCTGCCCAAGGTCGAACTGCACGTCCACCTCGTCGGCTCGGCGAGCCTGCCGACGGTCCTGGAGCTGGCCCGGCGGCGGCCGGCCGCCGGCGTCCCCACCGACGAGCGCGAGCTCGCGGAGTTCTTCACCTTTCGCGACTTCGCCCACTTCCTCACCGTCTACCTCGCGGTCACCTCGCTCGTGCGCGACCGCCACGACGTCCACACGCTCGTGGCGGGCCTGGCCACCGACCTCGCCGCGCAGAACTGCCGCTACGCCGAAGTCACCGTGACGCCCTACAACCACCTGCTCGACGGCGTTCCCGGCGACGACCTGCTGGCCGGGCTCGCCTCCGGCCGGGCCCGCGCCGCCGAACTGGGCGTCGAACTGGCCTGGTGCTTCGACATTCCCGGCGAAAAGGGCACGAAGGCCGGACAGGAGACACTGGTGTTCGCGCTGCGCGAACGCCCGGAAGGCCTGGTGTCCTTCGGCCTCGGCGGCCCGGAGCTCGGAGTCGGGCGCGCGCAGTTCGAGCCGTTCTTCACCCGCGCCAGGGAAGCCGGGCTGCACAGCGTCCCGCACGCCGGCGAAACCACCGGCCCGGCCACGATCTGGTCCGCGCTGCACGACCTCGGCGCCGAGCGCGTCGGCCACGGCACCAGCTGCGCCGCCGACCCGGCCCTGCTGGAACACCTTGCGGCACACCGGATCCCCCTCGAAGTGTGCCCGACGTCGAACGTGCGCACCGGCCAGGTCCCGAGCATCGCGGCCCACCCCGTGCGGCGGATGCTCGACCACGGCGTCGTCGTGACGCTCAACACCGACGACCCGCCGATGTTCGGCGCCACGCTCACCGGCGAGTACGTCGCCGTCGCCGAAACGCTGGGTCTCACGGCGGCCGAGCTGGCCCGGTTGGCCGAGAACGCCGTGGACGCGTCGTTCCTCGGCGAACGGCGGAAAGCCCGCCTGCGGACGGAGATCACAGAAATGACGTTGCCGGACACCGGGAACTTCGCCTAGCGTGGAAGTACACAAGAGAGGAGGTGGTCCTAAGTTGTATTCCCACAGGACTTGTGAGGTGGCTGTCCGCTAGCGGATGGCACGTGGAGGACTTTGAGCAGCGTTACAGCTGAGCCACCTTCGGCTCATCGCCTGCTCCACGTGATGCCTGATAGCGAATACCAGGCAGTCACCGTGCCCCCGGGGTTTCCGAGCACCAGTCCGGCTCGGGCTCAGGCGTTCAACGACGCTTGAGAGACACCCCGGGGGTTCTTTAATGCGCTCATTAGTGCAGGTCACCCCCGTCCGCCGACGCCGGACGACCGCCCGGCGATCCGACCACGCATCGGGCGAAACACATCGACCCGATCTGTCCCTCGAACGGCTGAAGGTCGCTAGCCTGGAAGCATGCTCAGGCCCGACTACCCGCTCACCACGGCTCGGCTGCTCCTGCGCCCGTTCACGCCCGACGACCTCGACGCGCTGAACTCCTTCCAGTCCCGCGCCGACGTCGCCCGTTACCTCTACTGGGGCCCGCGCAGCCGCGCCGAATCGGCCGCCGCGCTCGCGAAACGGGTGCACAGCTCGACGTTGACCAAGGAAGGGCAGTTCCTCGCCGTGGCGGTCGAGCTGGCCTCGACCGGGCAGCTGATCGGCGACTTGAACCTGGAGTGGCTCAGCAGCGAGCACCGGCAGGGCGAGATCGGGTTCGTCTTCCACCCGGACCACCACGGCAAGGGCCTCGCGGCGGAGGCGACCACGGAACTGCTGCGGCTGGGCTTCGAAGACCTCGGTCTGCACCGCATCATCGGCCGGTGCGACGGCCGGAACACCGCGTCCGCCGCGCTGATGGAACGGCTCGGGATGCGCCGGGAAGCGCACCTGCGGGAAAACGAGATCGTCAAGGGCGAGTGGACCGACGAACTGGTCTACGCGATGCTCGAAGACGAGTGGAAGGACCTGCGGGCCGCCGGCGACTAGTGGCCGCGTTCACGCCGGGGTGACGCTCCGGTCGCGCGGTTCGCGCGGTTTGGCAGCATGGGGGCGTGTTCTTCGACAAGATCGTCCGCCCGGCGCTGTACCGGCTGTCCTACCACGACCCCGAACTGGTGCACGAGCGCACGATCGGCGTCCTGGCCCGGCTCGGCAAGGTGGCCGGTCGTACACTCGGCGGGGCCCTCCGGGTCGACGACCCGGTGACCGTGCTGGGCCTGCGGTTCCCCAACCGCGTCGGCCTCGCCGCCGGGATGGACAAGAACGGCCGGGCCCTGCCCGCGTGGGCGGCGCTGGGCTTCGGCTTCGTCGAGGTCGGCACGGTGACGCGGCGGGCCCAGCCGGGCAACCCGAAGCCGCGGCTGTTCAGCCTCCCGGCCAGCGACGCGGTGATCAACCGCATGGGCTTCAACAACGACGGCGCGGAGGCGCTCGCGGCCAAGCTCGCGCGCGACGGGAAACCCGGCGTGCCGCTCGGGATCAGCATCGGCAAGTCGAAGGTCACGCTCCTCGAAGACGCCGTCGAGGACTACCGCTTCTCCCTGCGCGCGCTGTACCCGTACGCCGACTACTTCGCCGTCAACGTCAGCTCGCCGAACACCCCGGGGCTGCGGCAGCTGCAGGACCGCGCCGCGCTCGGCGAGCTGCTCGGGGAGCTGCGCGCGACGTCGGCGGAGCTCGCCGGCGCGGGCACGGCGACTCCGATCCTGGTGAAGGTGGCGCCGGACCTGACCGACGACGCCTTGGGCGAGCTCCTGGAGGTCGCGCTCGAACACGGCGTCGCCGGGATCATCGCCACGAACACGACGCTCGCCCGTGACGGCATCGCGCCCGTGGAGAGCGGCCTGGCCGGACAGGCGGGAGGACTGTCCGGCCGGCCGCTGACCACCCGCGCGGCGGAGGTCGTGCGGTTCGTGCACGACCACACCGGCGGGAGCCTGCCGATCATCGGCGTCGGCGGGATCATGGGCCCGGACGACGCCGTCCGGCTCGTGGACGCGGGGGCGTCGCTCGTGCAGCTCTACAGCGGGTTCGCACTGCACGGGCCGGGCCTGGTGCGCCGGGTCAGCCGGGGTCTCGCGGCCCGGCGGTAGAGGTGAACCGGACGTAACCGCGCCACGATTCGTAGCGGTCCAGACCGGTCCCGCCACTCGTCGCGGCGCACCGGACGGCCAGCGGCCGGGTGCCGTCGTCGAGCTCGACCCGCTCCAGCACGAACGGTTCCTGCAACGTGGCGACGAACCGCTCGAACGCGGCCGGGGACAGCCGCCAGCTTTCGCCGTCGAGGCTGCTGCCCTCGGCGTGGTCCAGCACGCCCGGCTGCGGCGGTTCGGTGTCCAGCAGCACCATCCGGTAGGCCTCGGTGGTCCGGACCGGCCGGGTGAACCGGGCGCCGAGCTCGGTCAGCCGGGTGTTGAGCGGCTGGCCGCGCAGGTGCGCGCCGAACACGACGACGTCCTCGCCCGGCTCCGGGTAGGGCGTCATGGGCTCGTCCGTGCAGACCGTCGCGAGGTCCAGGCCGATCTGGTCTTCGAACGCCCGCGTCAGGAAGGTGACGCCGAACGGGCGCTTGTCGCCCGGCAGCACCGGGACGGTGACCGACGCCAGGTCGAGCAGGTTCGCGAAGGCGGTGCAGCCGGCCAGGCGGTGGTTCACGGCGGCCGGGTCGGCCAGGGCTTCGGCGAGCTCCGGGTGGTCCGGCACGGTCGGCACCAGGAGCGCGTCGAAGCCCTCCGGCACCCCTCCCGAGACGACGACCGGCTCGAGGACCACGCCCGCGGCCGTCAACCGCTTCACGGTGTCCTCGAACGCGATGGCCGCGGCGGGTCCCAGCGGCAGGTCGCGCGCGTACGCGACGCGCGGGTGCTCGCCGGCGCCGAGACGGACGTCGGCGGGCCAGGTGCGAGTCGGGGAGACGCCGTCCGGGCCGGTCATCAGGGCGAGCGCGCGACGACCGGCGACCAGGCCGTTCGTGTACACCGAGACGGCCTCGGAGGCGCGGACGCCGGTCATCGGCAGCAAGCCGCGGGTCGGCCTCAGCGCGACGACCGCGTTCAGGGCCGCCGGGACCGCGCCCGCGGTGCTCAGGGCCAAGTCGACGATGCCCAGTGCGACGGCGACCGCGGCACCGCGCCCCCCGGTCTTCGTCCGGTCCCGAGCGGAGGCCACGGTGGCGGCCCCGGTCTTGCCGAGCACGACGGAACCGGCCGCGGTGAGCCGGGAGACGATCGTGGCGCCGGTTTCCGGGACCGAGCGGCCGGACGGCTGCCCGGCGACGTCGATCAGCTCCGGCACGGCGAAGACGGTGCCCGCCAGCGGCAGGTCCTCTCCCGCCTGGACGCGTTCTTCGACGGCCTTGGCGTCGACGAGGACGTCCTCGACGGCGCGGAGGGTGGACCAGAGTTCGGGACGATTCGCTTCGGTGATGCGCTCGAAGGCCGCGATGACGCGCTGGGAGGCACTGGGCGGGGTCGGCGGTACGGGATCCGGGTCCGGCGGGAGCGTGTTCACGGGGCGTCCTTTCCTCGGCGGTCGAGAAAGTCCACTGTGTACGGTCGGCACCGGCGATCCTCAGAGCACGGCGGGCCTCCCGGCTAGTGACACCTCTGCATGCATGACAGAAACGTTAGGTGGTCGACGTTTCCGTAGCCAGCTGTTTCCGATTACGCGCGGGTTTCGGCACCAAGAGGTGAACAGGGCGCGACGCCGGGGTGAAACGCACGATCACGCACGCCGCGTGACGAAGGACCGGAAGGCCCGGATCCGGCACCCGAACGGCCGAGTTTGAAATCCCAACGGCCCAGCGCACCCCGAATCCGCGTGTTCAGGGACGTAACCGGCGTGATTGAAGCCGGAACTCGCGTGATCGAAGCCGTGACGGCTCTGATCACACGAGTTCCGGGTCTGCTCACGCGAGTTCCGGCGTGGATCACGCAGGGTGGGACGTCAGGAGAGTTCGCGCAGGGCCATGGCCAGGCCGGCCAGGCGGTCAGTGGCGTCGGTGAGGGCCTGTTTGGACGTCACGAGGCCGTCGCTCGACGCGGCGACCGTGTGGCCGGCCGCGGCGACGAGGCCGCGGTAGCCCTCGAGGCCGTCGTCGAGCTGTTCGCGGAGCTTGCCGACCGCCGCGTCCAGGGCCGCCTGTTCGCGGGCCGGGGCGGAGTTGCGGCCGCGCTCGATCGCCTGGATCCGGGCCGCCAGGCCGCGCAGGGCGGCGGCGGCTTCGGTCGCGGTCTGCCCGGCGTCCGCGACGGACACTTCGGACACCGGTGTCGTGCCCACCGAGGACGGTACGGAGAGCTGGCGCAGCAGCTCACCCAAAGAGGCCTCGCACTCCGCCAGCCGTTCCATCGGCTCGCGCGCGGCGGATCCCGCGGGCGGCAGCGGTGGCGGGCCGGCCGGTGCGGCCGGGAGCGGGGTGCGCTTCAGTTCACGCAGTTTGAGTCCGCTTCGGACGCCGAACGTCCCGAAGACGACGGCACCGGCGAACGCCATGATGGCCTGCGGCATCATCGCGGCACCGGTCGCGCTCATCCAGCCCAGCCCGGCCGAGACGGCGAGGACGCCGCACAGGATCGTCAGCAGGATCCACAGCGTCATCGCGCGCGACGTCCGGCGCTTGCGGCGTTCGTGCTTCGCGGCCGGGTGGTTCCAGCGGTCCCACTTGGCCCGGGCCTCGGCGAACGCCGGGACCTGGTTCGCCATGGTCGAGAACGTCGCCGACATGTCGGGCCGCCGCACGGACGGCCGCTGCAGCGGGTTCGGCCGGGGACGCTGCGGTGCGGGCTTCCCGCCGGCCTGGTCGGCCGGCGGGAAGTACTTCTGCACCTTTTGGAGCTTTTCCTGGGCGCGCACGGCGTAGTCGGGCAGCTTCTCGATGTGCTTCTCCAGCTTCGCACTGAACTCGCCGAAGTCGCGTCGTCTGCCCTGCTGCCCCATGCTCGCCCCCTTCGAACTCCGTACCCGCGTCAGGCCGGGTTCTTGCCCTGCTCGGCCTGCACGCGCGCCTGGATCTCGCGCTGGATGTCGGCCGAGTTGGCGGCCGGCTGCTGGGCCGCCTTGCCGCCGTCGGTCACCTGGGCGACCGACTCGCCGCGCATGGACGAGCGGATCTGCTCGAGCCGCGAGTGCCCGGCCAGCTGCGTGGTGGAGGCCTGGACCTCCATCATGCGCCCCTGGACCGAGTTCTGCGCCAGTTCCGCCGAGCCCAGCGCCGTGGTGTAGCGCTTCTCGATCTTGTCGCGGACCTCTTCCAGCGACGGCGTGTTGCCCGGCGCCGCCAGCTGGCTCATCTGGTTCAGCGAAGCGGAGACCTGCTCCTGCATCTTCGCCTGCTCCAGCTGCGAGAGCAGCTTCGTGCGCTCGGCCAGCTTCTGCTGCAGCATCTGCGAGTTGCGTTCCACGGCCTTCTTGGCCTGGGCGGCGGCCTGCAGCGACTGGTCGTGCAGCGTCTTCAGGTCCTCGATGTTCTGCTCGGCCGTGACGAGCTGCGTCGCGAAGCTCTCCGCGGCGTTCTCGAACTCGACGGCCTTCTGCTCGTCACCCTTGGACCGGGCCTCGTCCGCGAGGACGAGGGCCTGCCGGGTCGAGGCCTGCAGCTTCTCGACGTCGCCGAGCTGCCGGTTGAGCTTCATCTCCAGCTGCCGCTGGTTGCCGATCACGGAGGCGGCCTGCTGCGTCAGCGCCTGGTGGTTGCGCTGCGCCTCCTCGATGGCCTGCTGGATCTGTACCTTCGGGTCGGCGTGTTCGTCGATCTTCGACGAGAACGCCGCCATCATGTACTTCCAGAACTTCACGAACGGGTTGGCCATCTCCTCCGCCTGCCTTCTTGCGTCCCACGGGCCTAGGTCCTCGGGGTGGGGCGTCACTCCCCTGCACATGCAACGCACCGACCCCGGCGTTGGGTTCCATCGTGTCAGGTCGGCCACGTCCGTTCCAGGCGACCCCGGGGGATTTCAGGGTTCGCCCCTGATCACCCCTGGAGGTAACGCCGCCCGCCCCGGGCGGGTTGCCCCGAGCCGAGGGCCGGAATTCGGCCCGAAACCTGGCCCGGCCCTGGCCCGACGCAGCCGGCCCCGGGCGGTTTGCCCGGG
>NZ_JBFBBQ010000082.1:0-38572 GCF_040682775.1 Amycolatopsis sp. NPDC051106
CTTGAGGGACTTCAAGTCCCTCAAGGCGACATTCACGGCTTTGGTACTAGTACCTTGGCGGCTTCCCTGAGTGGGGCCCGCTCGCCAGGGTGGCGCCATGATCTTGAAATCCCGCCGCGCGCGGAAGTGGACCATCGTCGTGGCGTGCGTGCTGGTCGTCGTCCTCGCCGGCGCGTTCACGCTGTTCCAGGTGTCGAAGTCGCCGACCTTCCAGTTCTTCGGCACGCTCGTGAACCGCGTCGACACCAGCGAGAAGGTCGTCGCGCTCACCTTCGACGACGGACCCGATCCCGCGGGCACCCACCCGATCCTCGACGCGCTGAAAAGCCGTCAGGTGCCCGCGACCTTCTTCCTCATCGGCCGGGACATCGCCGCGCACCCCGGTCTCGCACACGACATCGCCGCCGCCGGCCACGAAATCGGCAACCACAGCTTCAGCCACGACCGGATGATCGGCGTGACGCCCGCCTGGGTCGCCGACGAGGTCGAAGCCACCGACGCACTCATCCGGACCTCGGGCTACACCGGCGAGATCCTTTTCCGGCCCCCGAACGGCAAGAAGCTCTTCGCCCTGCCGCACTACCTCGCCGAGCACGACCGCACCACGATCACCTGGGACGTCGAACCGGACTCCGATGGCATCCCGGACGCCGCCACCGTCGAGCGCACCACTCTGGACCAGGTCCGGCCCGGCTCGATCGTGGTGCTGCACGGCATGTACCCCGCACGCGAGCAGAGCCGCCAGGCGATCGGGCCGATCCTCGACGGGCTCAAGCAGCGCGGCTACCGGTTCGTGACCGTGTCGCAGCTGCTGGCAATGCGACGCTGACGACCCACTCGCCGTCCCGCGGCCCGTGCGTCAGCACTCCCCCGGCCGCCGCGGCCTGCTCCGCGAGCCCGGCCAGGCCGTAACCCCCGCCCGTGCGCGGACTTCCCTTGAGCGGGTTGCGCGCGGTGATCGTCACCGGGTCGCCGGTTTCGACGTGGAACCGCAGCCGGACGCCGGGACCGTTGTGCCGCAACGCGTTCACGGCCGTCTCCGCGACGAACCGCTCGGCCAGCTCCCGCACCGGGCGCGGCAGCGCGGGCAGCACCGGATCGCGGTCGAGGACCAGGCCGGCGGTGCGCAACCGGGCCAGCACCTCCGCGAGGTCCGGGGCCCGGTCTTCGTCTTCCCGGAGGTCGTCGAGCGTGCGGCGGACCAGCGTCAGCGCGCCGCGGCCGGCCGCCAGGAGCGTGTCGAGCCGCGCGCGGTCAGCGTCGGTCAGGTCGCCGACCGCGCGCAACGTCTCGGCCTGCACCAGCATCACGGCCGTGGTCTGCGCGAGCGTGTCGTGCAGCCGCCGGGCGGCGCGCTCGGCCCGGTCCGCGAGCGCGCGACGGCGTTCGGCGCCGAGCAGCCAGGCGACCGCACTGATCGTCAGCACCAGGACCGTGCCGTCGACCGGCCCCTTCGCCGGGTACACCGCCGCGCCGATCACCAGTGCCGAGGACGCCGCGAGCCACCGCTGCGGAGTGCTGTAGAGCGCGAGCAGCACGGGCACGTACATCGTGTTGCGCGGCTGGTCGAGCAGCAGGTGCCCGGCGGTCGCGAGGGTGACGACCACCAGCACGAGGGCCGGCGCGCGGCGCGACCACAGCAGTGGGACCAGCTGCACCGCGCTGAGCAGCGCGGCGAGCCAGCCCTGGTGCGGGGTCCAGGCGCCGCTGGCGAAGAACACCGCCGCGGCCGCGGCCGTCGTGAGGAGGGACTGGCGCATGCGCCGACAGTAGAGTGCCCGGCATGATCCGGGTCCAGGTCGTCGACGACCACGCGCTGGTGCGCGAGGGCATCGCCCTGATCCTGGGGGCGCAACCGGACCTCGACGTGGTCGCGCAGTACGCGAGCGGGCCGGAGCTGCTCGGCTCCGCCGTCGAGGCCGACGTCGTCCTGCTCGACCTCTACCTGCCCGGCATGGACGGCCTCGAAGTCCTGCGCCGGCTGCGGCCCCCGGCGCCGCGCGTCCTGATGCTGACGACGGTCGGCCGCCCCCGCGAAATCCGCGAAGCGCTCACCGCGGGCGCGGCGGGGTTCGTGCTGAAGGACTCTTCCGGCGACGAGCTCGCGGCCGCCGTCCGCGCCGCGCACCAGGGCGTGACCGCGCTGAGCCCGGCGGTGGCGTCGGCCCTGACCGGCGGCGGCGCGCTGACCCCGCGCGAACGGGACGTGCTGGAGCTGCTCGGCGAGGGACTGTCCAATCGGGACATCGCCGCGCGGCTGCGGCTGGCCGAGCGGACGGTCAAGGTGCACGTCGGGAACGTGCTGGCCAAGCTGGGCGTCACGAGCCGCACGCAGGCGGCGCTCTTGGCGCGGGACCGCTGAGTGGACTGGCTGCCGCGCTGGTGCGCCGACCACCTGGGCGCCTCGCCGGTCGGCGTGCTCTTCGAACGGCACTCCCTCTCGTCGGTGTGCGGGCTGCGGCTGGCCGACGGCCGGGAGGTCGTGGTGAAGGCCCGCGAAGACGACGGCCGGGCGTCCTCGTGCGTCACCGCGCAGGCCCGGCTGGCGGAGCGCGGGTTCCCGTGTCCCCGGCCGCTGACGGCGGTGTCCGTCGTCGGCACGCTGGCCGTGCACGCCGAGGAGTCGCGCCCCGGAGGTGCGGTGCTGCGCGGCGACTCACCGGACGTCGCCGTGCGCTGCGCGGCGGTGTTCGCGTGGCTGATGACCGAGCTGGCCGAGGTGGACGTCCCACCACCGCTGCCGAACCCGCGCTGGGCGCGCTGGGACCACCGGGATCCCGGGCTGTGGCCGGCGATCGGGTTCCTCGACGAGCGCGACCAGAGCGTGGTACCCGTCCACGTCGTCGAGGCGGCCGCCCGGGCCCGGAAAAGGTTGCTGGCCGCCGATCTGCCGTGCGTGCTGGGCCACGCGGACTTCGAAGCGCAGAACCTCCGCTGGCACGACGACATCTGGGCCGTGCACGACTGGGACAGCCTGGCCTGGCAACCGGAAGCGGCACTGGCCGGGGCGGCGTCCGGGGCGTTCGCCAGTGACTCGCCCCCGACGCTCGCGCCGATCGCGAGTTCGGCCGCGTTCTTGTCGGCCTACCAGGAGCTTCGCGGCCGCCGGTTCACCGAGGAGGAGCAGGAGGTGGCGTGTGCGGCGAGCCTGTGGCCAGCGGCGCACAACGCCCGGTGGGAGGCACTGCACGGCGACCCGCCGGTGTCCGGCGACGCAGTCAGCGCCCAGGCGGCCGAACGCCTCCGCCGCGCGAACGCGTGAGCAACGCTCCCCGCCGGTTCACCCCTTGACGTACCGCGTCAGCATCGCGACCATCTCGTCCTCCAGCCGCCCGGTGTCGACCGGCTCGTGGTCGGCCACGAGCTGGTGGATCACCAGCTCCGCCGTCGTGACGATCAGCCGGGCCGCCGTCTCGGTGTCGGCGATCCGGACTTCGGGGTGCTCGTCCAGGAGCGCCCGCAGGTAGCCGACGAGGTGGGTCTTCATCCGCTCGACCTTCTCGAGGACGTCGGTGGACTTCGGGGCCTGTTCCAGCAGCACCCGCAGGAGCCGGGGCTCGTCGAGGTGACTCTCGATCGCCCCGTGGACGAAGAGGCGGAAGACCTCCTCGATCGGGCCGGGCAGCACTTCGCGCTGGACCCGCTCGGCGATCGCCGCGCCGTCGTCGAGGTGGCGGACGAGCAGCTCGGCGAGGATCGCGTCCTTGTTCGGGAAGTACTGGTACAGCGAGCCGATGGAGATGCCGGCCCGCTCGGCGATGCGGTTGGTGGTGCCCGCGGCGTAGCCGTGCTCGCCGAAAACGTGAGCAGCCGCCGTCAGGATCCGCTGCCGGGTCAGCTCGGCGCGGACCTGCCGGGGCTGTTTACGTGGCTGGATGCGGCGCTGGTCCGGCGTCACGGCACTCCCTTCCGCGCGGCTCGAAAGCGAGTAGCGCAAGACCTGAATGTTTGCTCATAATTGTGCCATGACCAGGACAAACACGCTGAGCACCCGGTACCGGCGGGTGTCCATGGCCGAGGTGCGCAGCCGGCTGGGCGCCCCCGAGGAGATGCTCGAGGGCAAGAAGCTCGACCACGTCGACAAGCACGCCCGCCGGTTCATCGCGCACTCGCCGTTCCTCGCTCTGGCCACCTCCGACGCCGCGGGCCGCGCGGACTGCTCACCCCGCGGCGACTACCCGGGCTTCGTGAAGGTCCTCGACGAGCACACGGTCGCGCTGCCCGACCGGCCCGGCAACAAGATCGCCGACTCGTTCCGCAACATCGCCGAGAACGACGGCGTCGGCCTGCTGTTCTTCATCCCCGGCGTGCGGGAAGTCCTGCGCGTCAACGGAAGCGCGTACGTCACCGACGACCCGGACGTGCTCGCGCGGATGCGCACCGAAGCCAAGGCACCGATCTTCGCCCTCATCGTCGAGGTCGCCGAGACGTACTTCCACTGCGGCCGCGCGCTGCTGCGGTCCCGGCTGTGGGACCCGGCCAGCCAGGCGCTGGCGGCGGAGATGCCGTCGGCCGGCGAGATCGTCGCCGACCAGCTGAGCCTGGCCGTCGACCCGGCGATGTTCGAGCAGCTCCTCGAAGACAGCTACCGGAAGTTGTACTGACATGCAGAAAACGATGCTGGACCGGGTCGAGCGGGTCGCCGACGACGTCGTCTCGCTGGTGCTTCGCGGCGACGAAGGGCCTCTGGAAGCGTGGGAGCCGGGCGCGCACATCGACCTGGTGCTGCCGAACTGGCTGACGCGGCAGTACTCGCTGTGCGGCGACCCCGGCGACCTCTCGGCGTACCGGATCGCCGTCCGGCTCGACCCGCTGAGCCGGGGTGGCTCGGAGTACGTCCACTGGTACCTCAACCCGGGCCGGGCGCTCGAAGTCTCTTCGCCGCGCAACCACTTCCCGCTCGTTCCCGCGGCGGAATACCTGTTCCTGGCGGGCGGGATCGGGATCACGCCGATCGTGCCGATGCTGCGGGCGGCCGTCGCCTCCGGGGCCGCCGCTTCGCTGGTCTACGTGGGACGGTCCGCTTCGACCATGCCGTTCGCGGCGGAACTCGTCGACACGTATGGCGAACGCGTGCGGCTGTTCTCCGGAGGCCGGCCGGATCTCGAGGAGCTCGCGGATTTCGCGGGTGAGGTCTACTGCTGCGGACCGGCGTCGATGCTGGCCGCGGCCGAAGCGGTGTTCCCGCGGGTGCGCGCCGAACGCTTCCAGCCGACCGCGCGGGTGTTCGGGCCCGACACCGCGTTCGAGGTGGTCTGCGCGCGGTCCGGGGCGACGATCCAGGTCCCGGCCGACGAGTCCCTGCTCGACGCGCTGAACCACGCCGGCCGGCCGGTGCCGTCCGGGTGCCGCGAAGGCGTTTGCGGGAGCTGCGAGCTGTCGGTGCTCGACGGCGAACCCGAGCACCGCGACGACATCGGCGCGCCGCCGGGGCGGATGTACGCGTGCGTGTCGCGGGCGTCGTCGCCGCGGCTCGTGCTGGACGTCTGATGATCCCGAAGGTGCGTCGCCCCGCTTCCCGGCGGATGATCACCCTCGAAGTCCTCGCGAACACCGCGCCGAGCCCGGCGTTCCGAACCATTACGCTCGGCGGCCCCGCCGTGGCGGACCTGGAAGTGGCGGGCGACGACCAGGCCGTGCGGCTGTTCTTCCCGCGGGCAGGCCAGGACGGGCTGCGGATGCCGACCCTGGACAACGAGGGCTGGATGGCCGAGGTGCTGCTGCTGCCGAAGTCGCGTCGGCCCTGGGTGCGCAACTACACGATCCGGCGGGCGCGTCCGGGCGAGATCGACATCGAGTTCGCGCTGCACGACGGCGACGCCCCGGCGGCGTCGTGGGCCCGGCGGGCGCGCCCCGGCGACCCGGCGGGGATCTTCGACCTGGGCGTGAGCTACCTGCCGCCGTCCGGGGTGGCGTGGCAGCTGCTGGCCGGCGACGAGAGCGCGGTGCCGGCGATCCTGGCGATCCTCGAGCACGCTCCGGCCGACCTGGTGGCCGAGGTGTTCCTGGAGGTGCCGTCGGCCGCCGACGTCCGGGAGGTGTCGGCACCGCCGGGGGTGCGGGTGCACTGGCTGCCGCGCCCGCAGCCGGGACGTCCGGGGGTCTTGGCGCTGGAGACGGTCCGCGCAGCCGAGCTGCCTGGCGGGCGGGCTTACGCGTGGGTGGCCGGCGAGGCCGCGCTGGCCACGGGAGTACGCCGCCACCTGGTGCGCGAGCGCGGCTGGGCGAAGTCCGACATCGCGTTCCTGGGCTACTGGCGTCACGGCCGAGCAGCCCCAGGCTGACGCCTCGCGTACCTGAAGGGTCGGCTCACGTACCTGAAGGGTCGGCTCGCGTACCCAGGCAGTCGGCTCACGTACCTGGAGAGTCGGCTCGCGTACCTGGAGAGTCGGTTCGTGAGCCGACTGCCTGGGTACGTGAGCCGACCCTCTGGGTACGTGAGCCGACCGTCTGGGTACGCGAGCCGACCCTCTGGGTACGCGAGGCGACTGACCAGGCCAGTACGTAGGCCGTCGCGGCCAGCGCGCACCCGCGCACCGCGCCGAGCAGGAGGCACCGCACCCAGTCGTAGCCGCTTACCCGGCTCACCGGGTCGGTCAGGCCGAGCAGCGCGCCGGCCACCAGCCCCACCCCGAGCCCGGCGAACACCACCGCACGGATGGCTCGCGAAAGCACCGGCCACGCGCGGCCGGCCCGGGGCGTCCGGCGGTACCACCGCGTCGCCGCCATGCCGAGCACAACGAGACCCAGCACCGACGAGACGTAGCCGACGACGTTGTACACCCGGTGCGGCCCGGCCACCGGCACCCGCAGCAGCGGCCAGTGCCGGACCATGAAGCCGGCCGTGTGCGTGAAGGCGTCCCAGAGCAGGTGGGTGGCCGCTCCCACCACGATCGCCACCACCGCTCCGGGCCACCGCACGCGCACGGCCGGCCGCGGCACCCGGTCCCGCAGACCCGCCGGGCCGAGCGCCAGTGCCGGTCCGAGCACCCCGTGGCCGGCCACGACCAGGGCGAGCCCCAGCAGCAGGTCCAGCGTCACGAGCCCGAGCGGCTCATGGGTGAGCTCACCGCCCGGCACCGGCAGGTAGTAGGCGACGTCGGGGGCCAGCGAGCCCGCGACGAGTCCCGGCAGCCACAGCCGGCGGCCCAACGGCAGCACGGCGGCCGGGTGGGCGAAGGTGAACGGCAAGGGGTCTCCAGCACTCGGACGGACTACGGAGAAGACGCCTGGCCCACCTGCGAGGTTCGCGTACCATCGCGGGCAGCCTCGACGTCGAGGAGGCAGGCGTGGGCGAACTCGGGCTGACCGACACCAACGGCATCCTCGCGCTGCCCTGGGTCCGGCCCGAACGCACCAGCGCCGGGCTCGGCTGGGACCGCGTCTACGTCTCCCGGCAGCGGGAACGTCCCTACCGCGCCGAGTTCGCGCCCGCCCGCAGCCACCAGCTGATCCTGCACCTCGACGGGCCGGTGACCGTCCGCCGCGGCGTCGGAACCCCGCGCGAACGCAGCCGGCGGATGCCCGCCGGCGGGTTGTTCCTGCAGCCTTCGCACGCCGATCTGTCCGTCGAGCTCGGCGGGGAGCTCGAGACCGTGCACGTCTACGTCGCCGACGACGCCGTGCAGGAGGCCGCCGGTGAGCACGCGCCCCTGCGGCTCGCCGAGGAGCTCGGCAGCTCCGATCCCCTGCTCGAGCAGCTGGTGCTCAGCCTCGACGGCGTCGTCCGCGACTGGGAGCCGAGCGCGCGCACGTACGCCGACCAGCTGGGCACGCTCGTCGCGGCGCAGCTGGTCCGCCGCCACCACGCCGGCCCCGCTCGCGAGCCCGCGCCGTCGCGGGGCCTCTCCGATCGGCAGTTCACCCGGGTCCGCGACGTGATGGCGGAACGCCTGGCCGAGCCGGTGCCGCTGGCGGAGCTGGCCGCGCTCGCCGGGCTGAGCGTGAGCCAGTTTTCGCGGCAGTTCAAGGCCCGCACCGGCCTGCCCCCGCACCGGTTCCTGCTGCGGCTGCGCGTGGAGCGGGCGGGCCTGCTGCTGCGCACGGGCGACGACCCGATCGCCGAGATCGCGGCCCGCTGCGGCTTCTCCCACCAGGAGCACCTGACGCGGGTCCTGCGCGCCCAGCTCGGCACCACCCCGGCAGCCCTGCGCCGGGCGCGCTGACCCGTAACTCGCGTGATCCGAGCCGTAACCGGCGTGATTGAGGCCGGAACTCGCGAGTTCCGCCTCCGATCACGCGAGTTCCGCCCTCGATCACGCGAGTTCCGGCTCCGATCACGGCACCACGCGCGTTTCGTGCCGTCCCGCAGCACGAACGTGCAGGACCGCACGCCAGGCCGGCCGGATACTCGCTCGCATGACCTCGTTCACCTACGCCGCGAACCCCGTCCGGGTGGTCTTCGGCCGCGGCACGCTCGGCGCCCTCGGGGACGAGGCCGGCCGCCTCGGGATGAGCCGCGTCCTGCTCATCGGCACTCCGCGCCACGCCGGCCAGGCCGCCGAAGCGCTCGGCCCGCTGCTGGCCGCGCGCTTCGAAGACGCCACCATGCACACCCCCGTCGACGTCACCGAGCGCGCGCTCAAGGTCGTCGCCGAGCACGACGTCGACGGCGTCGTCGCCATCGGCGGCGGCTCGGCCACCGGGCTGGCCAAGGCGATCGCCCTGCACACCGATCTGCCGCAGCTGATCGTCCCGACGACGTACGCGGGCTCCGAGCTCACCGAAGTCCTCGGGCAGACCGCCGACGGCCGCAAGACCACGCAGAAGACCCCGAAGGTCCGGCCCGAAACGGTCCTGTACGACGTCGACCTCACGCTCGGCCTGCCCGTGCCCCTCTCCGCCGCCAGCGGCCTCAACGCGCTCGCCCACGCCGTCGAGGCCCGCTACGCCCCTGACGCCAACCCGATGACCGACCTGCTCGCCGCGGAAGCGACGAAGCTGCTCACGAGCGCCCTGCCGCGCATCGCGCGGAATCCGTCCGATGTGGACGCGCGGACCGACGCCCTGCGCGGCGCGTGGCTGGCCGGGACGTGCCTCGACGCCGTCTCGATGGGCCTGCACCACAAACTCTGCCACTTCCTCGGCGGCAAGTTCGGCCTGCCGCACGCGGAAACGCACGCCGTCCTCCTCCCGTACGTCATGGCCCACAAGGGTCTCGACGACGCCGGCGACGTCTTCGAACTCGCCGCGAGCCTCCCCATCCCGCACTCGCTGGCCGAGCTCGGGCTCACCGAAGCGGACATCGCGGACGAGCCGGAGGCGGACCTGCTCCGCCAAGCGATCGACGGCACCCGGCCCGCCGCACGCCCGAGTCTCAAGGCACTCACGAAACAGGTCGTCGACAGCTTCGCCGCCGCGCCGGACCGCATCCGCGAACTCCTCACCGACCTCGTCGAGACTCTCCACGGGTACGCCGTCCGCACCGACCTCACCCAGGACGAGTGGGAGTACGCCATCGGCTTCCTGACCCGGGCGGGCCACATCACGACCGACACCCGGCAGGAGTTCATCCTCCTGTCGGACACCCTCGGCGTGTCGAGCGTCGTCGACGTCCTGACGAACTCGCGGACGCCGGACACGACGCCGTCGGCCGTGCTCGGCCCGTTCTACGTCGAAGGACCACCCGAAACCCCGCAGGGCGCCGACATCGCGGCAGGGCTTCCGGGCACTCCACTGTGGACCGACATCCGCGTCACCGACACCGGCGACCAGCCGGTGCCGGAGGCGGTCGTGGACGTCTGGCAGTCCAATGAGGACGGTTTCTACGACGTCCAGCTGCCCGACGTCGACGGCCCGGTGCTGCGGGCCCGCTTCCGCACCGACGCCGAGGGCCGGCTGCGTTTCCGGACCATCGTGCCGAGCGCGTACCCGATTCCCGCCGACGGTCCGGTCGGGCAAATGCTCGACGCCGTGGGCCGGCACCCGTTTCGCGCGCCGCACGTGCACTTCATGATCGCCAAGCCCGGCTACCGGACGCTGATCACGCAGCTGTTCGTCGCCGGCGGCGAGTACCTCGACTCGGACACGGTGTTCGGCGTCAAGGACGGCCTGATCGTCGACTTCACCGAACAGCCCGACGGGACCGGGCGCCGGCTCGACTTCACCTTCCGCATCTCGGGGAGCAGCGCATGAGCTACGACACCGACGTCCTCGTGGTCGGCAGCGGACCGGCGGGCGGATCCGCCGCGCTGCTGCTCGCCACCTACGGCGTGCCGACCGTGCTGGCCACCAAGTACGGCTGGACGGCCAACACGCCCCGCGCGCACATCACCAACCAGCGCACCATGGAGGTGCTGCGCGACCTCGGCGTCGAGGACAAAGCCCTGGCCGTCGGGACGCCGCCGGAGCTGATGGGCGACACCGTGCTCTGCACGTCGCTGACCGGGCCGGAGATCGGCCGGATCGCCAGCTGGGGCACCGGCGACCGGTCGGCGTCGGAGTACGGCGCGGCGAGTCCGTGCCACATGATCGACCTGCCGCAGACCTACCTCGAGCCGATCCTGGTGAGCGAGGCCGCCGCCCGCGGCGCGAAAGTGCGACTGGACACCGAGTTCCTCGACTTCACGCAGGACTCCGACGGCGTCACCGCACGGTTCCACGACCGCGTGCGCGGCGACGAGTTCACCCTCCGGGCGAAGTACCTGATCGGCGCGGACGGAGCGCGCAGCCGCGTCGCCGAGCAGGCCGGCCTGCCGATCGCCGGGCAAACCGGCAAGGCGGGCAGCATGAACATCACGTTCACCGCCGAC
The DNA here is from genome assembly GCF_040682775.1 of Amycolatopsis sp. NPDC051106. Classification (NCBI taxonomy): domain Bacteria; kingdom Bacillati; phylum Actinomycetota; class Actinomycetes; order Pseudonocardiales; family Pseudonocardiaceae; genus Amycolatopsis; species Amycolatopsis sp. NPDC051106. Next base: position 10,752 of record NZ_JBFBBQ010000082.1, read on the forward strand.
CTCGCGCCGTACGTGGCCCACCGCCCGAGCGTCCTGTACTGGGTGATGCGGCCGGGCGCGCACCTCGGCGGGATCGGGATGGGCCTGGTCAGGATGGTGCGGCCGTGGAACGAGTGGCTGCTGACCTGGGGCTACGACATCGAGCAGGCCCCGCCGGAGGTCGACGTCGAAGAGGCGACGCGGCTGGTGCGCGACCTCGTCGGCGACCCGGACCTGGACGTCGAGATCACCTCGACGTCGCTGTGGACGGTCAACCACAACTACGCGACGGAGTACCGGAGTGGCCGGGTGTTCTGCGCCGGCGACGCGGTGCACCGGCACCCGCCGTCCAACGGGCTCGGCTCCAACACCTCGATCCAGGACTCCGCCAACCTCGCGTGGAAGCTCGCGATGGTGCTTCGCGGCGAAGCGGGCGAAGGGCTGCTGGACAGCTACAGCGCCGAGCGGGCGCCGGTCGGCAAGCAGATCGTCGACCGGGCGAACCTGAGCCGCGACCAGTTCGGGCCGATCTTCGCGGCGCTGGGCATCACCGGCGACACCGACGCCGACGGCATCACGGCCGGGCTCGAGACCTGCCTCGCGCCCACGGCCGAGGGCGCGCTGAAACGGCGTGAGCTGGAGAAGGCGATCGAGCTGAAGCACTACGAGTTCAACGCCCACGGCGTCGAAATGGATCAGCGGTACGTCTCGGGCGCGGTGCTGCCGGACGGGGTCGTGGCCCCCTCGGAGCGCGATCCCGAGCTGTTCCACCGGCCGAGCACCGAGCCGGGGGCGAAGCTGCCGCACGCGTGGCTCGTGGGACCGCACGGGCGCCGGGTGTCCACTTTGGACCTCGTGGGCGGCGGCCGCTGGACGGTGCTGACCGGCCTCACCGGCACGGCGTGGCGCGACGCGGCGGCCAAGGTGGGCGCGGAACTGGGTCTCGACCTGCGCACGGTACGCGTCGGCGACCCGGAAGGCCGGGACGCATACGGCGACTGGTCCCGGCTAAGCGGCATCGACGAGGACGGCTGCCTCCTGGTCCGCCCGGACGGCTACGTCGCCTGGCGCCACCGCACGGCCGACGCGGAAGCGGCGAAGTCCCTCCTGACCGCGTTGCGAACCCTCCTGGACCGTGCTTGACGACGGAACTCGCGTGACTGGGCACGGAAGTCGCGTGATTGAAGCCGTAACTCGCGAGTTCCGGCTTCAATCACGCGAGTCACGGCTCTGATCACGCGAGTTACGGCGTGGTGACCTCGGTGAAGGTGACCGGGATCTTCGGGGGGCCGCTGCCGTCGCCGATGCCGGGCTTGGACGTGTCGATGCCGCCCTGGGCGACCCTGTCCAGGACTTCGAGACCGGCGTCGTCGATGCGGCCGAACACCGTGTACTCCGGCGGGATCTCCGTTTTCCCGAAGACCAGGAAGAACTGGGACCCGCCGGTGTCGGGTTCGGCCGTCTTCGCCATCGCGAGGATGCCGCGGCCGTAGGTCAGCTCGGGGAACGTCTCGTCCTTGATCGTGTAGCCCGGCCCGCCGGTGCCGTCGCCGGCCGGGTCGCCGCACTGCAGCATCTGCAGGCCCGTCGTCACCGACAGCCGGTGGCACGACGTGCCGTCGTAGAACCCCTGCTTCGCGAGGCTCAGGAAGTTCACCACCGTGCACGGCGCGAGCGCGCGGTCGAGCGTCAGCACGATGGCGCCCGCGCTGGTCTCGAGCTTCACGTTCAAAGTCCCCGACGACGGCGCCGGCCCGTCCGGTGGTGGTGTCGCCGGCTTCGGCGCGGGTGACCCGGGGGCGGGCGTGAACGCGCAGGTGATCGGGTCGGCGAGCGGCCTCGGCCGCGTCGGCATCGGGTGCCGGCCGCCCGCGATCGACACCGGGGCGCTCTCCGTGGCCGTCGGCGCCGCGACCGAGGTCGGCGAGGGCGACGCCGTGAACTGCCCGATGGCGCCCTCGCCGTCCGGTTCGCGCAGGAAACCGGGGTAGCCCCAGGCCAGGAAGGCCAGCGCCATCAGGATGACGACGATGACCGACCCGACGATCAGCACGACGGCGGCGGGCGAAGTCTTCTTCGGCGGCACCGGCGGCTGCCACTGCGGGTACTGGGAGAACTGCTGGTAGGGCTGCTGCGGACGCGCGTCATACCCCGGGAAGGGCGGCTGCGGCGGTGCCCCGTTCGGTCTGTCCCCGTCCGGCCGCTCCCCCGGTGGCCCCGGCTCGCTCATCCCCGCTCCCCTCGTCAGGAAGCCCATTCTGCCGCGAGGGCCGGCTCCCCGGGCGCGAACCCGGAAAGCCTGCCCGATCAGCCCCTCACGGGAGCCCCCACGGCACGCTCGCCCCGCCCGGCGCGACCGGCCGCACGCCGAAGTCCGGCCGGTCGCCCTTCCGGTACACGAAGGCATCCTCACCGCGCGCCAGCTCCACCTGCACGTCGCCGTTGCCCAGCCGCCGCCAGTGCCGCGAACGGCCTCGCGCGTCCGTCACCGCGAGGTCGCCCTCGATGCCCGGCCGCAGCACGCAGGGCGCCCCCGCCTCGCTGTGCACCTTCAGCCAGCGCGTCTTCCCGCCGGCCCGGGACGCGCTCAGCAGGAACGCGCCCTCCGTGCGGAAGTCGCGCAGCGCGATGTCGCCCCAGGCCGCGGGCACCGCGGGGAACAGCCGGAGCACGCCATCCCAGCTCTGCACCAGCATGTCCTGCAGGGACTTCGCCGCCGACAACGGCGTCTCGATGACCGGCCCCGACTCCTTGTACATCGTGTTCGGCTGGATGTACCGGCGCTGCAGCTCGCCGAGGTAGAACGCCGCCTGCTCGCCGCGCAGCATCTGCGCCGAGATCGACGCCGCCCCGGTGAACGTGTACCCCTGCAGCGCTCCCTCGAAGCCGACCCAGTGGCTCAGCGACGTCTCGATGATCTGCCGGTGCTCCGGCCGCTCCCACGTGACGTCGTAGAGCGGGTAGATCTGCAGCAGGTGCGAGTAGTGCCGGTGCGACTTCGCGAACGGGACACCGGCGCCGATCATGTACCCGTCGGCGTCGGCCGGGTAGTCCACCAGCGAAGCCAGGACCTCCCGCCACTTCGGCGCCAGCGCGTCGCCGGGCGCATTCCGCAGGAGCGTCTTGCAGCCCCAGCGGATGAGCGAGAGGTCGTAGTTGCAGTCGGGCGCGTTGACACCGTACTCGGGCGAGAACGTCGGCGGCAGGTGCAGCTTCCCGTCCGGGCCCGGCGCGAGGAAGTGCAGGTAGTAGTTGATCGCCTTGCGCAGCAAGGGGACCAACGTGCCGGACAGCAGCTTCCGGTCCATCGTGTGGCGGTAGGACAGCCACACGTTGTGCAGCGCCCACGTCAGGTTGCCGACCTCCGGCGTCGGCGTGTCCTGCCCGGGAACGCCGACCGGGAACCCGCTGGTGGCGTTCGAGACGCCGTTGAGCAGGGTCATGTCGGTCGTGCGCGGGATGCCCGCGGAATCGGCCTGGTACGGCGATGCGACCTGGCTGGTCAGGTTGGCGCGGTACTTGTCCAGCGCATGGCTGACGGCGTCCAGCTCCAGGTGGTTCGAGCCGTGGATGAGCCAGTACTCGAGCTGGACGTTGAGGTTCCACCACGTCGCCGGCCACGGCGTGTTTTCCAGCCACGGCCCGGACGTCGCCATCACCGGCGCCTCGCGCCGCGCCGCCGACGCCACCTTGTACAGCTGGATCCAGTAGAAGCTCTGCAGCCGGGTGTCCGGAATGGACACGAAGCTCGCCCGGTAGTAGTCGTGCCACCAGCGCCGGTGCTCCTGAGTCAGCGCCCCGAACGGCTCGGCTCGGCGAACCGACGAGAGCGCCCGCGCCGCCGACGTCTTCGCCGGGTGCGACCAGGCCACCGACGTGTACAGCGTGCGCGTGCCGCCGCGGGTGACCTCCCGCCAAGCCGTCACGTGCTCGCCGCCGGCCAGCAACGGCTGGACGGCCAGCCGCGCATCGCCGCTGCCGCTCAGCCGCACCGGTGGGTTGGCGGTGTAGCCGGCCGGCGGCGGCTTGTTCCACACCGGGTCGGCTCGCGGGCTGACCGCGACCGCCGGGTGGAAGACCCACTCGAACGCGCGTTCCCCCTCGGAGGGGCGGATCTCGACGGCCAGCAACGACTGTCCGGTGTGGACGATCACCCGCAGGCTCAGGCTGCCCGACGTCGTCGTGATCGTGCCGGTCAGCTCGGCGTTCCACAGGTCCATCCGCCAGTCGATCGCGGTGATCGCGCCGACCGGTTCGAGCGTGAAGTACCCGATCGGCAGCCGCGCCAGGCCGAACAGCGACCCGAACTCCGGCCGGTGGTCCTGGACCTGGCTGTGCTGGACGGTGAAGCGGATCGCGTTCTGCCCGGGCTCGGCGTAGATGCCGGAGCCGAGGAACCCGTTGCCCAGGAAGGGGCCTTCGTACCAGGTCTTCGGCAGCCGCCGCCAGTACAGGTCCGCGGTGCCGAGGAACCCGGCCCAGCCGAAGTCGTCGCTGCCGGGCACGTCGGCGAAGGCGGGGGTGATGCCGGCCGCACCCGCCGCGATCCCGGCGAGCGCCCCGCCGAGCACGGTCCTTCGGGTGATGTCCATTCCGACCTCCTTGTCGAAAACGGGTTCAGCTCGGCAGGCCCCACGCCGGTGCGGGGCCGAGGGCGGGAACGTCACGGGGCGCGCAGTCCGGCCGCGCACCGCGCGGGGTGACGACGGCGGTGCCGCCGCGCCGCAGCCCGATCGCGATCCGCCCGGGCCCGGCCGGGCGCCACGGCAGCCGCCGGCCGTGCTCGTCCCGGACGTCGACGTCGCCGGGGACGCCGTGCTGCAGCACCAGCGGCTCACCGGCTTCGCTGTGCACGCGCACGAACTCCGTCCTGCCGTCGCGGCGGGAGGCGTCCACGAGGAACGCGCCTTCCGCACGCAGGCCCGCGATCGAGGCGTCGCGCCAGGTCGCCGACACCGACGGGAAGATCTTGAGCACGCCGCCCGACCCCTGCATCAGCATGTCCACCACGGACTGGGCGGCGGTGATCGGGCTTTCGATCGCGAAGTTCGAGCCCTCGCGGTACATCGTGTTCGCGGTCAACTCGGTGTCGGCGACGACGTTCCGGTCGAGGAAGAACTTCAAATAGCGCAACGCTTCCTCGGGCGCGTCCATCACAGACTTCATCGAAGACGCGGCCGCGTAGCTGTAGCCGTGCCAAGCGGACTGGTCGGCGGCCCAGTGGTCGAAGGTCCGGGTCATGACGTCGCGGTCCGCGGGCCGGTCCCAGACCTTCTCGCGCAGCGGGTAGAGCCACAGCAGGTGGGAGAAGTGCCGGTGCGACGCGGATAGGGGGACGCCGTCGCCGATCAGGACGCCGTTCGCGGGGTCTTCGTGGTAGGGCACCAGTTTCGCGCCGATCTCCTGCCAGATCGGGACGCGCGGCTCGTTCAGGCGCAGGATCCGCGCCGTGTCGACGAGCGTGCGGGCGGCCCAGCGGATGAGCGACAGGTCGTAGGTGCAGTCGGCCGCGTCGGCGTACTCCGGCGACCGGGTCAGCGGCAGGTGCAGGGACCCGTCCGGACCGGTGAAGAGGAAGTGGCGGTAGAAGTTCAGGGCCTTCGCCAGCGTCGGGTACAGGACGTCGCGCAGCACCCGCCGGTCCAGGTGGTGGCGGTAGGCGAGCCAGACGTTGTGCAGGCCCCACAAGAGGTTCCCGGTCTGGTCGGTCTTGGACGTCGTCCCGGGAACGCCCACCGAGCGCGTGCCGCCCGGCCGCAGCCGCCAGTCGCCGGGGTGCGAGAGGGCGTAGGTGTCGCCGTCGCGGTAGGCGGGTGGCACGGACGTCTCCAGGTTCGCGTGGTCGCGCCGGAAGGTCTCGGTGACGGCGTCGAGTTCGGGGTGGTTGCTGCTGTTGACGATCGGGTAGGTGACCTGGACGTTGAGGTTCCACCAGACCGCGGTCCAGCTGTTGCCGACCTCGGGGAACCACGGTCCCCACTCGGACACGACCGGCCCGCCGGCACGGGTGGCGGCCGCGATCTTGTAGAGCTGGATCCAGTAGAACCGCTGGATCTGCTTGTCCGGCACCGAAACGAAGCTGCGCGCGTGGTAGTCGTTCCACCAGCGGCGGTGGCGGGTGAGAAGGGCGTCCGGGTTCGCCGCAAGCGCTTTCCCCACGGCCGCGAGGGCGTCCGCGGTGTGCGTCGTGCCCGGGAAGCTGTAGGCGACGGCCGCCGCGAGCAGCCGCCGGGTGCCGATCCGGCGTTCGCGCCACGCCGTCGTGTAGCCGCCACCGGCGAGCATCGGCTGGGCGCAGTACCCGGCACCGAGCTCGGGCGCGGGGTTCGCGACGTACTCGGGCGGCTTGCGGACGGTCCGGGTCGTCGCCGACTCCAGCGGCTGGAATGCCCACGCCGCACCGGCTTCGCCCGCCGTCGGGGTCAGCGAGACGAGCAGCACGCCCAGGTCGTTGTGCACGACGGCGGAGAACGCGACCGAGCCCTGGGTGGTGGTGATCGTGCCGCCGAACTCGGCGTTGTAGAGGTCGAGCGTCCAGTCGACGGCGGTGATCGCGCCGGCGAGGGTGAGCGTGAGGTAACCGATCGGCAGGCGGGACAGCCCGATCCCGGCCTCCCACTGGATGCGCTGGTCCTGCACCTGGGTGTGGCTCAGCATCACCTTGAGGACCTGCGGTGTCTTCCCGGCGTAGACCTGCGCGCCGAGGTAGCCGTTGGCGAGGAACGGGCCTTCCTGCCAGTTCTTCGGGAGCCGCTTCCAGACCATGCGCGCATCGGCGGCGACGTCCCGATGCGAATTTCCCGGCCGCGCGGCGGCGGGCGGTGCGGCTCGGGCCCAGAGTCCCCCGAACGCGGCGGCTCCCGCCACGACCGAGGCAGAGCGGAGCAGGGTACGCCGCGACACTGCGTCCATGAAGCATCCTCCGAATTCATACTACGTTTCGGTGAGGTCAGCAGGCGGCGTGCGGCCATACTTGCAGACGGCGTCCCGAAACGCCAGGAGGATTCACCCGGAAAGCGGCATATACATCCGATGTATCTGGTCGCTCAGCTGCCGTCGCAGAGCTGGGAGACCAGGGTGCCGGCCACCCAGTCCTCCCACTGTTCCGGCGACCAGCCGCGGTCGCGGACGAACACCTGGTAGAGCTCCGGGCTCAGGATTCCGAACAGCAGGTCGGCGGCGTGCTCGGCCGTCGATCCGACGCGCACTCCGGGCTTGGTCACCAGCGACCGGGCGGCTTCCAGGTGCACGGCGAACCGCGGGTCGGCGCCGTCGTCCCACTGCCCGGCGATCGCCGGGTCGGCCGAGGCGGCCGCGCGCAGCATCTCGAGGATCGGGGCGACGCGCTCCAGGATCCCGCGGGTGCCCCGGACGAGCAGCCGCAGGTGCGACTCGGCCGTCGGGGCCGCGAGAACCTCCTGGAACCACTCCCGGTCCATCGTCGCAACCGGCTCGAGGTCGCCCGCGATGGCCACGTCGACCAGTTCCTTGAGCAGTACCCGTTTGTTGCCGAACGTGAAGTAGATCGTCTGCACCGCGACACCGGCGCGGTCGGCGATCTCCTTGAGGGTCGTCGCGCCGTACCCCTTGACGACGAACAGCTCGCGCGCCGCCTCCAGCATGCGCCGGCGCGTCCCAGGGGCGTCCCGGACCCGTTTCTTGCGCTGTTCCATTACTAGAGTGTACATCTAGAGTACGACTCTAGTAACGGAGGAACCCATGCAGGCCATCGCCAACGTCCGGCAAGCCGAAGCCTGGAACGGCTGGGAAGGCGCGCACTGGGCGCAGAACCGCGCCCGGTACAACGCGACCGTCGCCGCCTTCAACGACGACCTCTTCCGGTGTGCCGCGGTCGCGCCGGACCACCACGTCCTCGACGTCGGCTGCGGCACGGGCCAGGTCACGCTGCTGGCCGCGCGGCGGGCGGACCGGGGGCACGTCGTCGGAGTCGACCTCTCGGCCCCGATGCTGGAGCGGGCCCGCGCCGACGCGGCCACCCAAGGCATCGTCAACGTGCGGTTCGAGCAGGGCGACGCGCAGGTCCACCCCTTTCCCGACGCCGGGTTCGACGTCGCGATCAGCCGGGGCGGGGTGATGTTCTTCGAGGACGCCGTGGCCGCGTTCGCCAACATCCTTCGCGGACTGCGGCCCGGCGGGCGGCTGGTGTTCATCGGCCCGCAGGGCGGTACCCCGGACAGTGAATACGCCCGCGCCACCACGGCGCTGCGGCCCCTGATGCGCAAGCCGTCGCCCGCTTCGCGCGGCATGGGATCACTGGTCGACCCGGCCCGCATCCGCGAAGTGCTCGACGCGGCCGGCTTCACCGGCATCCGGATCGAGCCGGTCACCGCGCCGATGGACTACGGCCGTGACGCCGCCGACGCGGCCGAGTTCATCCTCGGCCAGGGGCCGGTCCGCAGCAATCTGGCCGGACTCGACCCGGGCGTCGTGGAGCGGACGCGGGAACAGCTGCGGGCGGGGCTCGAAGCGTTCGAGACGCCCGACGTCGTTCGCATTTCGGGCGCGGTCTGGCTGGTCGACGCCACCCGCGGCGGATCCTAGGCCCCCGGCAGCGGGGGCAACGCCGTCGTCGAGAGCCAGCGTGTGAAGAACGCGTCCAGCGACCGTCCCGCATACGCCGCCGCCATCGCCACGAACCCCTCCGTCGTCACGACGCCGTGGCGGTGGTCGACCGCCCACGCCTTCAGCAGCGCGAAGAACGCCGGGTCGCCGATCTCCGCCCGCAGCGCGTGCAGCGTCAGCGCGCCGCGCTTGTACACCCGCTCGTCGAACATGCGGGCCACGCCCGGGTCGGCGATCCGGACGTCGGCCGGCTTGGCCTTGATCCGCGTGTGCCAGCCGCGAGCCAGCGCCTGCGCGGACTGCCCGCCCGACTCCTCCGACCACAGCCACTCGGCGTAGGTCGCGAAGCCCTCGTTCAGCCAGATGTGGCGCCAGTCGGCCACCGTCAGGCTGTTGCCGAACCACTGGTGGGCCAGCTCGTGCGCCACGAGACGCTCGTGGGTGCGGCGGCCGTCGACGTGGTTGGCGCCGAAGATCGCCATGCCCTGGGCCTCGATCGGGTCGTCGAGGTCGTCGTCGGTGACGACGATGACGTACTCCCCGAACGGGTACGGGCCGAACAGCCGCTGCAGCATCTCCAGCATCCGGCCCTGCCGCCCGAAGTCGCGTTCGAAGAGGCGACGCAGCCGCGGGGGCACGGCCGCCCGCTGCGGTACCGATTCGAGGACCGACTCGACGCGGCCGTGGCCGAAGCCGACCATCAGCCGGCGCGCGCTCACGCCGGTGTGCGGGAACCAGCCGCGGCCGGACAGCTCGAGCTCGTCGTAGCGGCCGATCTGCACGCTCATCAGGTACGTCGCCGTCGGCTCCGGCCGCTCGAAGACCCACCGCGTGGCGCTGCCGCCGATGACGCGCTCGACCAGGTCGCCGGTGACCGCGACCAGGTACGGCGACGCCGTCGTCACGGTGACGCGGTAGGCCGCCTTGTCCGCCGGGTGGTCGTTGCACGGGAACCACGACGGCGCGCCGACCGGCTGGCTCGCCACGAGTGCGCCGTCGGTCAGTTCGTCCCAGCCGACGTCGCCCCAGCGGCTGCGCACCGGCCGCGGGTTGCCGACGTAGTGGACCTCGACGGTGAACGCGGCCCCCGCCGCGACCGGCTTCGCCGGCCGGACGTGCAGCTTCGCGCCGCGCTTCAGGTACTTCGCGAGCTTGCCGTCGACCAGTACGCGGTTGATGCGGAACTCGCCGAAGTCCAGGCTGACGCGGGAAAGCGCCTGCGTCGCCTCGGCGGTGATCACCGCCGAGGCCGAGAGCCGGTTCGGCGCGACCTTGTAGTCCAGGTTCAGCTCGTAGTGCCGGACCCGGTAGCCGCCGTTGCCGTGGGCGGGGAGGTAGGAGTCACCGGAAGTGTCCGCGCCGGGAGCGGGGGCCTTCGAAATCACCCGTGGCGAACCTTTCCTCGTGCGTGCTGGGGACCAGGCTCGCACGCCAGAGGTGAATCCGGCGCGCCTGGCCCCGCTTTCGTTACTTACCCGGCCACGCGGAGATCGGGTTGCCGAGCCAGCGGGTGTCGGCCGGCACCTCGTCGCCGCGGGTCACCAGCGATCCCGGGCCGACCGTGGTGCGCGCGCCGATCCCGGCACCCGGCAGCACGATGCCGTGCGGGCCGAGCGTCGCGCCCTCGCCGAGCACCACCCGCGACATGCTCATGATCCGGTCGTGGAACAGGTGCGTCTGCACGACGCAGCCGCGGTTGATCGTCGCGCCGTCGCCGAGCGTCACGAGGTCGGCCTCGGGCAGCCAGTACGTCTCGAGCCAGACCCCGCGGCCGATCTTGACACCCATCGTGCGCAGCCAGGCGCCCAGCAGCGGGGTGCCGCCGAGCGAGCCGATCAGCCACGGCACCGCGAGGGCCTCGACGAAGGTGTCGGCCAGCTCGTTGCGCCAGACGAACGAGCTCCACAGCGGGTGGTCGATCTCGCGGAACTTGCCGACCAGCAGCCACTTCATGACGGTCGCGGTCAGCGCCGCGACGATCCCGGCGGCCAGCAGGGCGGGCCCGGCCAGCAGCGCGGCGACGCCGAAGCCGAACGCCGTCGCCGCCCACAGCAGCCCGAAGGCGACCGAGACGCTCAGCGCGACCCCGCACATGACCGGGATGATCCGGCACAGCTCGACCAGCGCCCGAGCCGCCTTGAGGTGCGGCGCCGGGGTGTAGGTGCGGCTCGTGTCGGCGTCGCCGATCGCGCGGCGGACCGGCAGCGGCGGCATGCCGAGGTAGGACGAGCCCTTCTTCGCCTTCAGCGGCGTCGAGGACAGGACACCGACCAGGCCGCGCTTCGGCACCGAACGGCCGGGCGCGGTCATCCCCGAGTTGCCGAGGAAGGCCTGCTTGCCGATCCGGGCCGGGGCGACGTGCAGCCAGCCGTGGCCGAGCTCGTAGGTGGCGACCATGGTGTCGTCGGCCAGGAACGCGCCGCTGTCGACCTTGGTCATCTTCGGCAGCGCCAGCACGGTGGACGCCTCGACGTTGCGGCCGACCTTCGCGCCGAGCAGCCGCAGCCAGACCGGGGTGAACAGGCTGGCGTACAACGGGAACAGGCCTTCGCGGGCCATGCTCATCAGGCGTTCGGTGGCCCAGACCTGCCACGCGACGCGGCCGTGCACCGGGTGGTAGCCCTCGACCATGCCGATGCTCAGCAACCGGACGCCGGCCAGCACGAACAGCATGTACGCGGCGAAGTACGCCACGGTCGCGACCGGCACGAAGATCAGCGCCTGGACGAACGCGGCCAGGAGCGTCGGCGCACCGGCGATCGCGTAGCCGAGCACGGCGACACCGGCCAGCGCGGCGATGCCCGGCAGGAAGCCGAGGAGCAGCGAGGTAGCGCCGTACACGGTGGCCCAGAAATGCGACCGCGGCGGGCGGCTCGACGGCCACTTCAGCGCGTCCTTCGCGTCCTTGCCGTCCTTCCCGACGGGCGCCGCGGGCGAACCGGCGAAGTGCTGACCGGCCTTGACCACGCCGCGGACGGTCGACCCGGCCGCGATCTCGGCGCCCTTGCCGACGCGGACGCCGGGGAACAGCGTGCTGCGCGCGCCGATGCGGGCTTCCGCGCCGATGCGGACCTTGCCGATGTGCACGCGGTCGCCGTCGACCCAGTGCCCGGTCAGGTCGACCTCGGGCTCGATCGCCGCGCCGCGGCCCAGCTTGAGGAAGCCGGTGACCGGCGGCGGCGAGTGCAGGTCGACGTCCTTGCCGATCCGCGCGCCGAGCGCCTTCGCGTACGTCGTCATCCAGGACGCGCCGGCGACGCTGTCCGCGCCGGAGAATTCGGCGAGCTTCTCGGCCGTCCACAGTCGCAAGTGGACACTCCCGCCGCGCGGGTAGGTGCCGGGACGGACGCCCGAAAGCAGCACCCGCGCGCCGCCCGCGGCGATGGCGATCCGGCCCGCCGGGCTGAACAGCGCCACCCAGGCCAGGCCGATCCACGCCCAGCTCAGCGTCGGCGCCCAGGCGAACCCGAGCAGCGAAAGGATGTTCGACAGCGCGGCGGCCAGCGTCGCCCAGCGCAGGCCGACGAGACCCATCAGCGGAACCATCAGCAGCGTCTGGATCACCCCGGCGCGACGCGGGGTCGGCGCGATGTCCCGGCGCTCGGTGGCCTGGCCGCTCAGCGCGTCCAGCACCGCGGCCATCGCGCCCAGCTTGGGGTGGGCGTAGATGTCGGCGACCGACACCTGCGGGTGCCGGGTGCGGATCCGCGCGACGACCTGCGCGGCGGTCAAGCTGCCGCCGCCGTGGGTGAAGAAGTCGGCCTTCGGGTCGTCGACCGACACGCCGAGGATCTCGGCCCAGCCTTCGGCGAGCCACGTCTCGGTCGGCGACAGCCCGGTGGCGTCCACTGTGGACAGCGGCCACGGGAGGGCGGCGCGGTCGACCTTGCCGGAGGTGCGGGTCGGCAGGTCGTCGACGACGGCCAGCAGCGGCACCAGCGCGGCGGGCAGGTGCTCGCGCAGCCGGGTCGCGGCCTGGTCGTGCTCGAACTTTTCGCCAGGAGCCGGCACGACGTAGCCGACGAGGACCTGGTTGCCGGCCTTGGTGCGGCGGATCGCGGCGGCCGCCCCCTGCACGCCCGGGAGCGACTGCAGCGCGGCGTCGACCTCGCCCAGCTCGATGCGGCGCCCGCCGAGCTTGACCTGCTCGTCGAGGCGGCCGAGGAACAGCAGGCCCTCTTCTTCGGCACGGACCATGTCGCCGGAGCGGTAAGCGCGCTGCCAGCCCAGCGACGGCAGCGGCGCGAACTTCTCGGCGTCCTTCTCGGCGTCGAGGTAGCGGGCCAGGCCGACGCCGCCGATGACCAGCTCACCGGTCTGGCCCATGGCGACCGGCTCACCCTCGTCGTTGACGACGGCGAGCTGCCAGCCGGCCAGCGGCAGGCCGATCCGGACCGGGCCTTCGCCGGTCAGCTGCGCGGCGCAGGCGACGACGGTGGCTTCGGTCGGGCCGTAGGTGTTCCAGACTTCGCGGCCTTCGACGGCGACGCGCTCGGCCAGCTCCGGCGGGCACGCCTCGCCGCCGAAGATGAGCAGGCGGACGTCTTCGAGCGCGTCGGCGGGCCACAGCGCGGCCAGCGTCGGCACGGTCGAGACGACGGTGATGCCCTGCGCGACCAGCCACGGGCCGAGGTCGACGCCGGTGCGGACCAGCGCACGCGGCGCCGGCACCAGGCAGGCGCCGTGGCGCCAGGCCAGCCACATCTCTTCGCAGGAGGCGTCGAAGGCGACGCTCAGCCCGGCCAGCACGCGGTCGCCCGGGCCGATCGGCTCCTCGGTGAGGAACAGCCCGGCTTCGGCGTCGACGAACGCGGCGGCACTCGCGTGGCTCACCGCGACGCCCTTGGGCTTGCCGGTGGAGCCGGAGGTGAAGATGATCCACGCGTCGTCGGCCGGGCCGGGGACGCCGTCACGGCCACCCGGGGTGCTGTGGACGTGGATCTTGCCGTCGGTGGCGACCGCCGCCACCTGGGCTTCTTCGAAGACCAGCTCGGCGCGCTCGTCCGGGTCGTCCGCGTCGACCGGCACGTAGGCGGCGCCGACGGACAGGGTGGCGAGGATGGCGACGTACAGCTCGGCGGTGCCGGAGGAGATCCGGATGCCGACGCGGTCGCCGAGGCCGACGCCGTAGCTCTTGAGGCGGCGCCCGTAGGCGTCGATCTCCTCGAGGAGGCGGCGGTAGGTCAGTGTCGTGGTGCCGTCGTCGATCGCGGCGGCGTTGGGGTGCTGCTCCGCGGTGGCGGCGAGGACGTCGAGCAGGGTGCGCTCGCCGGCCCCGAGGCCGGACCAGAACAGCGCCCGGTCGGCGACCGGGGCGAGGGCGACTTCGGCGGCAGGCTCGACCGGTTCGATGGTGACGGTCATCGGCCACTCACCTCGGCCGTGACGCAGACGTGCAGGGACGAACCTCGGGCGCGCAAGCCCACCACTCACCTTCCGGGAGCCTCACCGGGCTTGCTCTCCGAACGAGGCGCCCGCAACGACCCTTCACCATACCCGCAGGTGAAGGAAACATATCTTCGAGATCACGACGGAGTGTCGGACCTCACCCAGCACCGCCCTGACCAGCGTGATCCAGGTCGCATCTCGCGTGATTGGAGCCGGAACTGACGTGATTGGAGCCGGAACTCGCGAGTTACGGCTCCAATCACGCGAGTTCCGTCCCCGATCACGCGAGTTCCGGCAACTGGCTCACCGGGATTTGGCCGGACGGGCCGCTTTTCCGCCGATCTTCTGTTTCGCCTTCTTTTCGCGAACACGCACATTCACCCGGACGGGGCTGCCTTCGAAGCCGAACTGCTCACGGAACTTGCGCTCGATGAACCGGCGGTAGCCCGCCTCGAGGAAGCCGGTGGTGAACAGCACCAGCGTCGGCGGGCGGATGCCCGCCTGCGTCGCGAACAGCACCTTCGGCTGCTTGCCGCCGCGGACCGGTGGCGGGGTGGCCGCGATCAGGTCGGACAGCCACGCGTTGAGCTGCCCGGTCGGCACGCGCTTGTCCCACGACGCCAGCGCCGTCCGCAGCGCCGGGGCGATCTTGCGCACCGAACGGCCGGTCAGCGCCGAGACGTTGACCTTCTCCGCCCACGGCACGCGGACCAGGCCGCGGTCCAGCTCGCGGACCATCGCGTGCCGGCGGTCCTCGTCGACCAGGTCCCACTTGTTGAACACCAGCACGCACGCGCGCCCGGCCTCGACGACCATGCTCAGCACCCGCAGGTCCTGCTCCGAGATCGGCTCGGCCGCGTCCAGCAGCACGACCGCGACCTCGGCGGCGTCGATCGCCGTCTTGGTGCGCAGCGAGGCGTAGTACTCGGCGCCGGCCGCGAAGTTGACGCGCTTGCGCAGGCCCGCCGTGTCGACGAACCGCCAGGTCTCGCCGTCCAGCTCGACCAGCGAGTCGACCGGGTCGACCGTGGTGCCCGCGACCGAGTCGACGACCGAGCGCTCCTCGCCGGAGAGCTTGTTCAGCAGGCTCGACTTGCCCACGTTCGGCTTGCCGACCAGCGCGACGCGACGCGGCCCGGACGTCGCGGCGACACCCTCGCGCGGCGCCTCGGGCAGGGTCTTGAGGATGGCGTCGAGCAGGTCGCCGGAGCTGCGGCCGTGCAGCGCGCTGACCGGGTGCGGCTCGCCGAGGCCGAGCGACCACAGCGACGCGGTGTCCGCGAGCAGCCGGTCGTCGTCGACCTTGTTCGCCACCAGCAGCACCGGCTTCTTCGAGCGGCGCAGCACCTTGGAGGCGGCTTCGTCGGTGGCCGTGGCGCCGACCGAGGCGTCGATCACCAGCAGGATCGCGTCCGCGGTCTGCATGGCCAGCTCGGCCTGGGCGGCGACGGAGGCCTGCAGCCCGGTCGCGTCCGGCTCCCAGCCGCCCGTGTCGACCAGGGTGAACTTGCGCCCGCCCCAGTAGGCGTCGTAGGCGACGCGGTCGCGGGTGACGCCCGGCACGTCCTGCACCACGGCTTCGCGGCGGCCGATGATGCGGTTGACCAGCGTGGACTTGCCCACGTTCGGCCGTCCGACCACGGCGAGGACCGGCTGCGCGAGGGCAGCCTCCTCGGCCGCTTCCGCCGCCTCGATCTGCGCGTCGAGCTTGGCGAACTCGGTCTCGTCCGACCAGGTGCCGTCGACTTCGCCGACGCTGTCCAACTCTTCCATTACAACCCAATTTCCCTTATGGCGTAACGAATCCGTTTTCGGAACGCCAATCGTCCAAAGTCTTGACGAGCGCCGCGAGCTCGCCGCGCAGCTCTTCGGTGCCCTGGTCGAGCCCGGTCTTCCCGGGTCCGACCTTCGGGGTGAACGGCTCCCCCACGAGGATGTCCACGCGCGGGCGCCAGCGCCGCTTGCCGTCCGCCGGCTTGAGCGTGCCCCGCGTCGCGACCGGGAGCACGGTCGCGCCGGAGGCCCGGACCAGCCAGGCCGCGCCGCGTTCGGCCGCACCGACGTCCCCGGCACCGCGGGTGCCTTCGGGGAAGATCCCGACGACGCCGCCGTCTTTGAGCACGCCGGCCGCCGTCATCAGCGGCTTGCGGTCGATCGCGCCGCGCTTGAGCGGGATCTGCCCGATGGCCACCAGGAACTTCCCGGCCACACCCTTGAACAGCTCGGCCTTGACCAGGAACGCCGAACGCCGCGGCAGCATTCCGAAGATCAGCTGCGGTTCGATCATGGAGCTGTGGTTCGCGACCACGAGCACCGGCCCGGTGGCGGGCATGCGCTCACGGCCGTGCACGCGAATGCGGAAGGCCGACCGCAGATGATACCGGCCGAAGATTCGCCCGGCGTCGTGGAGCCAGCCGACGGAGCCTTCCGGCAACCCGTCAGCTTTCATCGAGCTACCTCTGCGTTGCACCCCGCCAGCAGTCCGCGGTGGCTGGCGAGCTCACTGAGGGCGACGATCACCTGGTCGATCGACAGTTCCGACGTGTCGACGTGCACGGCGTCGTCGGCCGCGCGCAGCGGTGAGGCGGTGCGGGTGGAGTCGAGGTGGTCGCGGCGCTCGACGCTGGCCAGGGCGTCGGCGACCGACGACTTGCGCCCGGCGGCGGTGTCCTGGGTGCTGCGGCGCGAGGCGCGGACGTCGGCCGAGGCGGTCAGGTAGACCTTGAGCGGCGAGTCCGGCGCGACGACGGTGCCGATGTCCCGGCCCTCGACGACGATCCCGCCGCGGTGCCCGACCACGTCGTCGATGATCTGCCGCTGCCGGGCGACGAGCAGCTCACGCACGTGCGGCACGGCCGAGACGGGTGAGACGGCCTTCGTGACCTCGGGCCCGCGGATGTCGGCGGCGACGTCCTCGCCGGCCAGCCGGATCTCGAGCCGGTCGGGGCTGGTGCCGATGCCGAAGTCGGTCTTGTCCGCCAGCACGGCGACGGCGGCCGCGTCGGCCGGGTCGACGCCGGCCCGCAGCACGGCGAGGGTGACCATCCGGTACATGGCGCCGGTGTCGAGGTAGCCGGCGCCGAGGCGCTGGGCGAGCTTGCGCGCGACGGTGGTCTTCCCGGTCCCCGACGGGCCGTCCAGCGCGACCACACCTCGTAGGGCTCCCGTCACCGGCACTCTCCTCGCGTTCTCGTCTCGTTCGGGCCGTCCCCCATTCTGCCGGTCGGGCCACGCGGGAGATCAGTCGCCCCGCACGGGACCGGCTTCCGCCGTGTCGTCCCCATCACGCGTGTCGTCCTCCCCAATCACGCGAACCGACCCTCCAGGTACGCGAACCGACCCTCCAGGTACGCGAACCGACCCTCCAGGTACGCGAGCCGACCCTCCGGGTACGTGGACCGCCCGGGCTCAGTCGCCCCGCGCGCCGAAACGGGCGACCACCAGCTCGAGCCGCCCGGCTCGGTGCGCGGGCGACAGACGGTGCCCGCGGTCGAGGGTGATCAGGCCGTGCAGCGCACCCCAGAACACCTCCGTCAGCGTTCCGGCGTCCTCGTCGCCCGCCACCGGTTCGACCACGGCGAACAGCCCGTCGAAAGCCTCCTTCATGACGGCGGGCGTGTCGTCCTGGGCGAACGGCAGCTCCGAGGCCAGCGTGAACATGGCGTCGTACAGCGCCGGCTTCGCCTCGGCGAACTCCAGGTACGCGCCCGCCACTCCCGCGACACCGCGGTCGCGCGCCGCCGCCAGCGCCGAGGCCAGCTCGCCGAACCCCTCCAGCGCGGCCGCCGTCATGATCGCGTCCTTGCCGCCCGGGAAGTGGCTGTACAGCACCGGCTGGCTGTACTCGATCAGCGCCGCCAGCCGGCGGGTCGTGACCGCGTCCCAGCCCTCTGCCTCGGCGAGCTCCCTGGCCGCGGCGACGATCCGCTGCCCTCGCTCGGTCCGGTCGCGCACTCGCCGTTGTCGCTGGGTCATACGTCACATCCTAGCACTGCTAGACAAACTAGCGCCGCTAGATTAGCGTTGCTAGCAATCCTAGCGATGCTAGAAAACTGGAGGGAACACCATGCTCGTCACCGGCTACATCCTCGTCGCGATCGTCTCGCTCGGCATCATCTACGTCGGCCTCAACTACCTCTTCGCGCCGGCCAAGATCGCCGCGGGCTTCGGTTTCACCGAGGTCCCCGAAAACGCCGAAAGCTTCCTCAACGTCAAGGGCGGCCGTGACATCGGGGCCGGCCTGATCCCGCTGGCCCTGATCGTCTACGGCGACCCGCACGCGCTGGGCTGGGTCATCCTCGTCGCGGCCGTCTGGCCCGTCTTCGACATGATGATCGTCCTGCGCCACCGGGGTAAGAAGGCCATCGCCTTCGGAGTCCACGGCCTGACCGCCGCCGTGATGGTCGTCGCGGGCCTGCTCCTGCTGCTCGGCTGAACGTCGCGAATCGGACACGTGGGTTACGGTGGTTGGGTGAACGTCGAAGTAACCCCCCTGCCCGGCATCGGGGTCCGCAAGGACTTCAGCACCCGCACCGGCCGCCGCATCGGCGTCGTCACCCAGCGGGACGGCCACACCGAGCTCATCGTCTCCAAAACGGACGACGCCGACGCCTGCGCCGCCTCGATCCCGCTGACCGCGGACGAGGCGGGCACGCTGGCCAACCTGCTCGGCGCGCCGCAGCTGGTCGCCCAGCTCACCGAGGAGCACCGGGACCTGCCGGGGATCAGCACGCGGCAGCTGCCGATCAAGCCGTCCGGCCCGTTCGACGGCCGGACGCTCGGCGACACTGCGATGCGCACGCGCACGGGCGTCTCGGTGGTCGCGGTCGCGCGGGCGGGGCAGGTGCACCCCTCGCCCACGCCCGACTTCACCCTCACCGGGGGCGATCTGCTGGTCGCGGTCGGCACGAGCGAGGGTCTCGAAGCCGCCGCCAAGATCCTCAAGTACGGCTGAGCCCACGATGGACCACACCGCGCTGTCCCTGATCGAGCTGGGGGCGGTCTTCTTCGTGCTGGGCGCGCTCGGGCGCCTGGCCGGCAAGATCGGCCTCTCCCCCATCCCGCTCTACCTGCTCGGCGGCCTGTGCTTCGGCTCCGGCGGGCTGATCCCGCTGACCGACATCGGCGGCTTCACGCACCTGGCCAGCGAAATCGGCGTCGTGCTGCTGCTCCTGCTGCTGGGGCTCGAATACTCCGCGGCCGAGCTGTTCACCGGGCTGCGCCGCTCGTGGACGGCGGGCCTGCTCGACATCCTCCTCAACGCCGCCCCCGGCGCGGCCGTCGCGCTGCTGCTGGGCTGGGGCCCGGTCGGCGCGATGGTGATGGCGGGCGTCACGTACATCTCGTCGTCCGGGATCGTCGCGAAGGTCCTCGGCGACCTCGGCCGGCTCGGCAACCGCGAGACGCCGGTGGTGCTGTCGATCCTCGTGTTCGAAGACCTCGTGATGGCGCTCTACCTGCCGATCCTCACCGCGGTGCTCGGCGGCGTCAGCTTCCTCGGCGGCATGGAGGCCGTCGGGATCTCGCTGCTGGTGATCACCGTGGTGCTGGTGATCGCGCTGAAGTTCGGCCGGTACGTCTCGGCCGCCGTCGACAGCCCGGACCGCGAGGTGTTCCTGCTCAAGGTGCTCGGCGCGGCATTGCTGGTGGCGGGGCTCGCGTCGGCGATGCAGGTGTCGGCCGCGGTCGGCGCGTTCCTGCTCGGCATCGCGATCTCGGGCTCGACGGCGGAGAACGCGACGCACCTGCTGGAACCACTGCGGGACCTGTTCGCCGCGGTGTTCTTCGTGGTGTTCGGGCTCAACACGAACCCGGCGTCGATCCCGCCGGTGCTCGGCTGGGCGATCGTGCTGGCGGTGGTGACGACGCTGACGAAGGTCGGCACCGGCTGGTGGGCGGCGCGCCGGCAGGGCATCGGGAAGATGGGCCGGGCCCGCGCCGGAGCGGCGCTGGTGGCGAGAGGCGAGTTCTCGATCGTCATCGCGGGCCTGGCGGTGACGGCGGGCGCGGTGGAGGGCGAACTGGCGGCCCTCGCGACGGCGTACGTGCTGCTGATGGCGATCCTGGGCCCGACGGCGGCGCGGGTCGTCGAGCCGATCGCCCGCGCGCTGCAACGGAAGTCGGCGACTCGCACGGCTCCCGCCAAGGCGAACTAGCGCCGGTCCCGAGCGCCCCAATGTGGCCTTCGGTGCGTCAGACGCACCCAAGGCGGCCTTCGGTGCGTTCAACGCAACCAAGGCCGCCTTGGGGCGCTGGGGTCAGCGCAGGTCCGGGCGGGCCGCCGACGGCACGTGCGCACCGCCGTCGAGGCTCGGGTGCGTGGTCGCCGGCGGAACGACCCCGGCCAGCGGAATCGACACCGACGTGCGCGCCAGGTCCAGCGTCACCCGTCCCGGCTGGGCCGGCCCGCGGATGAAGCTGCCGTCCGTGCCGCCGACGATCAGCGCCAGCGCGTGCCCCTTCGGCACCATGTGGTCCGTGGACGCCAGGTCGAACGTCATCGTGTACGCCGTGCCCGGAGTCAAGGTCTGTTCCTGCGACAGGGAAGCGTGGTTCGCGAGGTCGGCCCAGCCGCGGCTGAGGATCGTGTAGTTCACCTTCTTCACGTCCGCCGACGCCACGCGGTAGCAAGCGTCGTCCCCGGACGTCGACGAGCCCCAGCAGTTCTCCGTGGTGCCGGTCTTGATCCCCTCGCCGCTGCCCGCGAAGTTGCGGATCGTCGCCGGGCCGAGGTCCACGAGCAGCGCCGACAGCCGGGCCGACGCCGTGCTCGGCGTCGCCGTGACCGTGATCTTCGACGTCCCGGACACCTGCAGGTCCGCCGCCAGTGTCCCGGTCGAGTAGGTCAGCGCCGCGCTGCCCGGATTCGTCACCCAGGTGTCCTCGCCGAGGTTCGGGTTGTCGGTGAACGACGCCGTCCCCGACGCCGCCGCGGTGCCGAGCGTCCCGCCCGTGTGCGGCCGCAGGGTCGTGGCCATCGCACCGGCGGCCGGGTACGCGCTCTGATCCACCCACTGGTCCGGCTGCCGCTCGACGCTGGCCATCGGCCCGTTCTGGACGCCGTTGTCGATGCCGAGCAGGTAGTGGTCGAACCACCGGTGCAGCAGGTCGACCCAGCCGGCCCGCCGGTAGTCGAACGGGTCGACGTGCCCGGTCTGCGCCAGCCAGATCTTCTTCTCGACGTTCAGCCCGCTCCACCACTGTCCGAAGTGGATCGTCTTGACGTTCAGGTCGTTGACGCCGTGGGAAAGCAGCACGCTGGCACGCACGTTCCCCGCGTGAGTGACGTAGTCCCGGTCCGCCCACAGCGGCCCGTAGTCGCCATTGGCCGTCGCGCCCTGCCTGAGGACCTGGTTCTGCGCGGAGCAGTCCTGCCCGCTGTTGCGGGCTTCGACCGTCTGCGCCAGCCCGTCCGGGTTGAAGCCGAAGGTCGCGCCGTCGGACCGGTAGTAGTCGTACCAGGAGCTGATCGCCGAGATCGGCACGATCGTCTTCAGGCCCGCGACGCCGGTCGCCGCGACGCCGTTGGCGATCGTGCCGTCGTAGGACTTCCCGATCATGCCGACGTTCCCGGTGCTCCAGCCCGCGGTCACCGCGCTGCCGCCGGTCTTCGCGCTGTACCCGGTGGCGCGCCCGTTCAGCCAGTCGACGACCTTGCGCGCGGAGTCGACGTCCGAAGCGCCGCCGACGTCCGCGCAGCCGGCCGAGCGGTTCGTCCCGGCCAGGTCGACGAGCACCACGGCGTACCCGCGCGGCACGAAGTAGTTGTCGTAGAACAGCGGGAACTTCACCGGTTTCCCGGCGCTGTCGTACGACTTGAGCTCGCTCTCGTTGCCGCGCCCGCAGCACGAGTAGTACGGGCTGGCGTCCATGATCACCGGCACCCGCGAGGTCGCCTCACCCGGCCGCACGATGTCGGCGGCGACGCGGTCGGACTTGCCGTCACCGTCCCCGTCGTGGCCGATGTCGACCCAGACGGTCTCGCGGATCGCCTTCGCGTAGTCGTAGACCGGCTCGCTCGCCGTGGGCGCCGCGTGCGCCACCCCGGGGAGGAGCGCGGTGAGGAAGATCGTCGCGAGAACTCCGCCTGCCAGACGTGATCGCATGGCTCCACGCTGGCAGCGACGGCGGGCGCGCGCCACGGCGGAAAGTCGGGACTGTGACAACCGGGGGCTACGCCACCTGGCCCCCGAAAAGCGGGGGTCAGAGTTCGACGTTCCGGTAGAGCGCACCGACCTCGCCCTTGGTCAGCCGCCGGATCGAGCCGACGCGCTGGTTGCCGAGCTGGACGTCGCCGACCGCCGTGCGGACCAGCTTGAGCACCGGGTGCCCGGCGTCCTTGAGCAGGCGGCGCACGATGTGCTTCTTGCCCTCGTGGATGACGAGCTCCACCAGCGACTTGCCGGAGTGCATGTCCTTGACCCGGAACTGGTCGACCTTCACGATGCCGTCCGGCAGCTCCCAGCCGTTGCGCAGCTCCTTGCCGAGCCCGCGCGGCACGAGGCCGTCGACCTCGGCGAGGTAGGTCTTGAGCACCCGGTAGGACGGGTGCATCAGCCGGTGCCCGAGGTCGCCGTCGTTGGTGAGCAGCAGCAGGCCTTCGGTGTTCTCGTCGAGGCGGCCGACGTGCACGACGCCGGGGGTCTCCTCGTAGCGGCCGGCGAGGTAGTCGCCGACGCACGGGCGGCCGCGGTCGTCCGACATCGTCGAGTGCACGCCCTTGGGCTTGTTCAGGGCGAGGTAGATCAGGTCGTCGCGCAGGTTCACGCGGGTGCCGTCGACGTGAATGACCGCCTCGTCCGGGTGAACCCGGCGGCCGAGCTCGGTGACGACCTCGCCGTCCACCTCGACCCGGCCGGCCGCGATCAGGTCCTCCGCCGCCCGGCGGGAGGCGACCCCGGCCTGCGACAGCACCTTCTGCAGGCGGATGCCGTCGGGGTGTTCACTGGATGTCATCGATGGTGTCCACTTCGGGTAGCAACGGAGCGATCGCGGGCAGGTCGTTCAGTGACGACAGCCCCAGTCGCTCCAGGAACAGCTCGGTCGTCACGTACAGCGTCCCGGTCGTCTCGGGGTCGGTCCCCATCTCTTCGATGAGGCCGCGCGCGAGCAGCGTCCGGATCACGCCGTCCACGTTCACGCCGCGCACCGCGGCGACCCTGGCACGGGTCACCGGTTGCCGGTACGCGATCACGGCGAGGCTCTCCAGCGCGGCCCGGGTCAGCTTCGACCGCTGGCCGTCCAGCAGGAGCTTCTCCACGAACGGGGCATAGACGTCCCTAGTGTAGAACCGCCACCCTTCGCCGACGCGCCGCAGGTCGATCCCGCTGGCCCGATCGGTGAACTTCTGCGCCATGGTGCGCAGGGCGACGACGATCCGAGCCTTGGGCTGCCCGACGGTTTCGGCGAGCGATTCCTCACTGGCGGGCGAGTCGACGACCAGCAGGAGCGCCTCGAGCGCGGCTTCGAGGGTCTCGTCGGAGGTGACGTCGGGCAGGGAGTCGGCGTCTCCGGCGGCGACGAGGTCGGACTCGGGATCCTCCGGACCGGGCTCGGACTCGGGCTCGGCACCTTCGGACACCGCGGGCGGGGCACTTTCACGTGAAAGTGCCGGGTCCCCCTCGGATTCCCCGTGAGGCGCCTCCTCGACCAGCGGCTCCACGGGCGAGCCGTCCTCGTCGACCGGCTCGCCGGACAGGGCCTCGTCCAGCGCCAGCTCCGCCGCGGCCTCGGCCGGCTCGCCCACCGGCGGCTCCGGGGCCTCGATCTCGGCCGGTTCGCCCGCGGGCGGTTCCGGCGCCGGCACCTCGCCGGCCGGCCGCTCGTTGTCTTCGGGGTTCACCCGTACTCCTCTTCGTCTCCGGCGGTGAGGTCCAGCTCGGCCGCCGCGGAGGCCTCCTCCTTCGAGCCGCCCGTCCAGCGGACGTGCAGCTCGGCCAGTGCCTCGCTCTGCTCGAACTGGACCGTCGCCTCGCGGTAGAGCTCCAGCAGCGCCAGGAAGCGCGCCACGATTTCCACCGTGTGCTCGCAGTCGTCGACCAGCTCGCCGAACGTCGCCTGGCCGCGTTCGGCCAGCATCACCCGCAGGATCGCCGCGTGCTCGCGCACCGAGATGCGGCCCATGTGGATGTGGGCGATCGACACCGTCGGCGGCGGCTTGGGCCGGAACACCGCCACCGCGATGTCGGCGAACTTCTCCGGCGTCACGCCCAGCATCACTTCGGGCAGCAGCCCGACGAACCGCTCCTCCAGCGCCACCGACCGCGGGTAGCGCCGCAGCGCACCCTGTTCCAGCTCGCCGAACAGCGCCGCCACCTGCTTGTACGCGCGATACTGCAGAATCCGCGCGAACAGCAGGTCACGGGCTTCGAGCAGGGCGAGGTCGTCCTCGTTCTCCACCTCGGCCGACGGCAGCAGCCGCGCCGCCTTGAGGTCGAGCAGGGTCGCCGCGATGACCAGGAACTCCGTCGTCTCGTCGAGGTTCCAGTCGGCACCCAGCGCCCGCGTGTAGGCGATGAAGTCGTCGGTGACCGTGTGCAGCGCCACCTCGGTGACGTCGAGCTGGTGCTGCGAAATCAGCTGCAGCAGCAGGTCGAACGGCCCCTCGAAGTTGGCCAGCCGCACCTTGAACTTCGACGTGCTCAGGTCCTCGGTGTTGACGCCTTCGGGGATCATCCCGCCGTGCACCGTCTGGTGCTCTTCGGGGACCTGGTCCTCCGGAGCCGGTGCCGGCTCGTCCATCAGCCCTCGGTTTCGCCGCCGTCTGAGCCGACCACCCGCAGCCGCTGCACCAGCACCGACTCCTCGCCGTTCTGGTCGAAGTCGGCCAGCAGCACCGCGACCGCCTCGCGGACCAGCCGGCCGCGGTCGACGACCAGGTCGTGCTTCGCGCGCAGCGTCAGCCGGGCCTGCTCCATGGCGACGAGCTCGTCGCCGGAGACGTACACGGTGATCTTCGCGTCGTGCTTGGTCCGGCCGGACCCGTGCGGGGCCGCGCTGCGAGCGAGCTGCTCGGTGCGGCCGTTGTCCGCGGGCTTGGCCTTGTCGGCGGGCTCGGCGGGCGCGGGCGCCGCCTGGGGCGGGAGTTCGAGAGCGGGGCTGGAGGTGAGGCGGAAGAGTTCCGACGCTCCGGGCAGGGAAGCACGCCTGCTCACCGAGCGATCACCTCGCGGGCCAGCTGGCGGTACGCCGCGGCGCCGGCCGACTTGGGCGCCCAGGTCGTGATCGGCTCACCCGCGACCGTCGTCTCGGGGAACCGCACGGTGCGGTTGATGACCGTGTCGAACACGGTCTCGCCGAATGCCTCCACCACGCGAGCCATGACCTCCTTCGAGTGCAGGGTTCTCGGGTCGTACATGGTGGCGAGAATCCCGACTATGTCCAGTTTGGGGTTGAGGCGTTCCTGCACCTTCTCGATCGTGTCGATCAGGAGCGCTACACCTCGGAGACTGAAGAACTCGCACTCGAGCGGGATGATCACGCCGTCCGCGGCGGTCAGCGCGTTCACCGTGAGCAAGCCGAGTGAGGGCTGGCAGTCGACAAGAACATAGTCGTAGTCGTTCATGACCGGACGAAGGACCCGTAACAACGTGTGCTCGCGCCCTACCTCAGCGACGAGCTGGACCTCCGCCGCGGACAGGTCGATGTTGCTCGGCAGCAGGTCAACGCCGTCGACGCGGGTTTTCATCAGCACGTCGGTGGCGCTGACCGACCGCTCCATGATGGCGTTGTAGACGGTCTGGTCCAGTTCGTGCGGCTGGATGCCGAGACCGACCGCGAGGGCGCCCTGCGGGTCGAAGTCGACGAGCAGCACCTTGCGGCCGTACTCGGCGAGGGCGGCGCCCAGGTTGATGGTCGACGTCGTCTTGCCGACGCCGCCCTTCTGGTTGCACATCGCCATGATCTTGGCCGGGCCGTGGTGGTCCAGCGGCGCCGGATCGGCGTGCTCGCGGATCGGGCGGCCGGTCGGCCCGATACCCTCGAGCTTGACCTTCTTGCCGTTGCGCTCCTGCGGTTCGTCGCCGTCGTGGACCGCCGGGGTCGCGATCTTGACGTCGTTGAGGTTCGCCGCCGCCGACCCGGCGGACTCGGCCGGGTGGGCCGGCTGGTTCGGTGTCGACATGGCGGGAAAGCTCCTTGTTCGTCGCGTCCGCCGCAGCCTATGCGCGGAGTCGGAGCCCCGGCAAAGCAACGCGCCGGACTCGACGGGGCAATGTCACTCGAGAAGTCGGTCCAGCGTAGGAAGGCTGTGAGCCCGCCATACGGCCGTCTAGCCCAGTGCCCGGGGGTGCGCCGTCGCGTACACCTCGCGCAGGGTGTTGACCGTGACCAGCGTGTAGACCTGCGTCGTCGTCACCGAGGCGTGGCCGAGCAGTTCCTGCACGACCCGGACGTCCGCGCCACCCTCGAGCAGGTGCGTGGCGAAGGAGTGGCGGAGGGTGTGCGGCGAGACCACGGCGGTGATGCCCGCCCGTTCGGCGGTGTCCTTGAGGACCTGCCACGCGCTCTGGCGCGAAAGCCTGCTGCCGCGGGCGTTGAGGAACAGCGCCGCGGTGCCGCGGCCGTGGGCGGCGAGCGCGGGCCGGGCCCGGACGGTGTAGGCGTGCAGCGCGGCGAGCGCGGGGCGGCCGATGGGGACGATGCGCTGCTTGCCGCCCTTGCCGTCGAGCAGGACGGTGCGTTCGGTGTCGTCGACGTCGTCGACGTCCAGGCCGACCGCCTCGGAGATCCGGGCGCCGGTGGAGTAAAGCACCTCCAGCAGCGCCCGGTCGCGCAGCGGGCGTTCGCCGTCCGGCGGCGGGGTCTCGAGCAACCGCAGGACGTCGTCGACCGGCAGCGCCTTGGGCAACCGCTTCGCCGGTGTCGGGGGCCGGACCTCGCGGGCCGGGTTGTGCTCGGTGAGGCCTTCGGCGTGGGCGAACTTGTGCAGCCCCCGCACGGCGACCAGCGCCCGCGCGGCCGACGACGCGGCCAGCGGCCGGTGCTCGCCGTCGCCTTCCCGCAGAGCCGCGCCGAAGGACGTCACGTGCGCGGCGGTGACGTCGGCGATCTTGGCGACGCCCCCGCCGTCCAGGTGCGCGGCGTACCGGCGCAGGTCACGGGCGTAGCTGTCCAGGGTGTTGCGCGCGGTCCCGCGTTCGACGACCAGGTGGTCGAGGTACGCGGCGATCACGCCGTCCGTGCTGCCCGCGGCTACCACGCCGGTCACCTTAGGCCGTGCGGGCACCGTGACCCGGGAGAAACCCCGTTCTCAGCTTCCCGCGGTTACCTTGGATTCATGGAGTCGGACCAGCTCCGGATCGGCACGGCCGAGCGGGAAGAGGCGGCGAGGCTGCTCGCCGACCACTTCGGCATGGGGCGCATCACGCCGGACGAGTACGAGACGCGGGTGACCGACGCCTACGCGGCGACGACCCTCGGCGACCTGCGGCCGCTGTTCGGCGACCTGCCGCAGCCGCACCCGGGGTTCTTCGGGCCGCCGCCGGCGTACGCGCAGCCGACGATGCAGCTGCCGATGTACGGGCCGCCGCCGGACCCGTACGCGCCGCCGATGCCGGTCCCCTACTCCTACCGGTCCAAGACCGTGGCCGGGGTGCTCCAGATCGTGCTGCCGTTCGGCGTCGGGCGGTTCTACACCGGCCAGGTCGGGCTGGCCCTGCTCCAGCTGTTCGTGGTGCTGGTGACCGGGATCGGCATCCTCTGGCCGATCATCGACGGCATCATGCTGCTGAAGGACGGCGGCCTGGACGCCCAAGGCCGCCCCCTGCGCCCGTAGCCCGAGCGCCCCAATGTGGCGTTCGGTGCGTCCCACGCACCCAATGTGGCGTTCGGTGCGTCCCACGCACCCAATGTGGCGTTCGGTGCGTCCCACG
>NZ_JBFBBQ010000083.1:0-38422 GCF_040682775.1 Amycolatopsis sp. NPDC051106
GTCCGGGACGCAGGGGGTCCCGGACGAGCCACCTGGTCTCCCGAACCGACGTGTCGACCCTCCAGCCACGCGCCCCGACCCTCCGGGTACGCGCCCCGACCCTCCGGGTACGCGCCCCGACCCTCCGGGTACGCGCCCCGACCCTCCAGGTACGCAAGCCGACCTTCCCGGTACGCGAGCCGACCCTCCAGGTACGCAAGCCGACCATCTGAGAACGCGAGCCGACCGCCCAGGTACGCAAGCCGACCTTCCCGGTACGCGAGCCGACCCTCCAGGTACGCAAGCCGACCGCCCAGGCACGTGAGTCGGCCTTCTGGGTACGCGAGTCGTCCGTCCGGGTGCGCGAGTCGGCCTTCTGGGTACGCGAGCCGACTGCCCAGGTACGCGAGCCGACCTTCTGGGTACGCGACCCGACTGCCCAGGTACGCGAGCCGACCCTCTGGGTACGCGACCCGACTGCCCAGGTACGCGAGCCGACCCTCCGGGGACTCGTGTCGACTCTCCGATCACGCGTGTCGACCTTCTGATCACGCGTGTCGGCGTTGCGATCACGTGAGCCGATCCCTGAATGCGCGGCCGGTGCTGGAGTCTTCTCGACCCGAGCGCGTTGCCTGCGCCCCGCGTGTCGCCCACAGGAGTGAAACCCGGCCCGGAACGTAGCGAACGGACCGTTCGCTACGCCGGACATTTGCCCAGCTCAGTCCACTCGCCCCACTCTGGACCCATGCCCCCGACGATCTTGGTCCTCAGCACCGCGGCGGCCGCCGGAGCCGTCACCGCGCCACTCTCGGCGTGGGCCCTCGGCCGGGCCGGTGCCCCGATCCCGGCCCGGCGCGCCGCCTTACTGGCGGCCGCCGGTGTCGCGGTCGTCACCGCACCCGGGCCGGCCGGCGGCCGGCCCGGGTGGTGGCTGCCCGTGCCGCTCCTGCTCACCGTCGTCGCCGTCCCGCTCGCCCTCGCCGACCTGCGCCACCTGCGGCTCCCGGACGTGCTCACCCTGCCCGCCTACCCGCTCTTCGGCGCCGCGATCGGGGCGGCCGCCCTCGGCGGCGGTGGTCCCTCACTCGCGGTGCGCGCGGTGGCCGGTGCGCTGCTGTTCGGCGGCGCGCACGCCTTGGTCGCCCGCGCGGCCCCGGGCAGCCTCGGCGCCGGAGACGTGAAGCTGTCCGGCAGCCTCGGCGCCGTCCTGGGCGCGGCGGGATGGCCCGCCCTCGCGCTCGCGGCAGTGCTGGCCGCCTTGTTCAGCCTCGCCGTCGCGATCGCGCGCGGCACCCGTCGGCGGCGGCCGAACGATCGAGGGCACCTGCCGTCCACCCCGCATCCGATTCGTCCCTTCGGCGGCCACCGCGTACCCCACGGCCCGGCGCTGCTCGCCGCCACCTGGCTGTGCGCACTCTTCCCCGGTGCGCCATGACCGGAACACTCTTCGGGCCCGCCCGGCCCCCGTGACAGGATTGAGCCCATGTTGCGCTGGATCACCGCAGGTGAATCGCACGGACCCGCGCTGGCCGCCGTGCTCGAAGGCATGCCCGCCGGCGTCGGTGTCACCACCGCCGACGTCACCGAGCAGCTCGCCCGGCGCCGCCTCGGCTTCGGGCGCAGCCCGCGGATGGGCTTCGAGACCGACCACATCGACTTCCTCGGCGGCGTCCGCCACGGCCTCACCCAGGGCGGCCCGGTCGCGATCCAGATCGAGAACGCCGAGTGGCCCAAGTGGGAGCAGGTCATGGCGGCCGACCCGGTCGACCCGCAGATCCTCGAAGGCCTCGCGCGCAACGAACCGCTCACCCGGCCCCGCCCGGGCCACGCCGACCTGCCCGGCATGCAGAAGTACGGCTTCGACGAGGCACGCCCCGTCCTCGAGCGGGCCAGCGCGCGGGAAACGGCGTCGCGGACCGCGCTCGGCACCGTCGCGCGGAACTTCCTGAAGCAGCTGCTCGGCGTCGAGATCCTCAGCCACGTCGTGTCGATCGGCGGGGCCGACGCGCCCGAAGGGCCGCTGCCCGTCGCCGCCGACCTGGCCGCCATCGACGAGAGCCCGGTGCGCGCCTTCAGCCAGGAAGGCACCGACGCGATGGTCGCCGAGGTCGACGCCGTGCGGAAGGCGGGCGACACCGTCGGCGGCGTCATCGAGGTCCTCGCCTACGGCCTCCCGCCGGGCCTCGGCTCCCACGTCCACTGGGACCGCCGGCTCGACGCCCGGCTCGCCGGCGCGCTGATGGGCGTCCAGGCCATGAAGGGTGTCGAGGTCGGCGACGGCTTCACCACCGCCCGTCGCTGGGGCAGCCAGGCGCACGACGAGATCGACCGCGGCACCGGCCCGGTCGGCGTCACCCGCCGGTCCAACCGCGCGGGCGGTCTCGAAGGGGGCATCACCAACGGCGAGCCGCTGCGGGTGCGCGTGGCCATGAAGCCGATCTCGACCGTCCCCAAAGCACTGTCCACAGTGGACGTCAAGACCGGTGAGCCCGCCGTCGCCATCCACCAGCGGTCCGACGTCTGCGCCGTGCCGCGCGCCGGGGTCGTGCTCGAATCGGTCGTGGCGCTCGTCCTCGCCGACGCCGCGCTCGAGAAGTTCGGCGGCGACTCCCTCGTCGAAAGCAAGCGCAACGCCGAGGCGTACCTGAAGGCCCTCGAGGAGCGCTGGTGAGTCCTCGCGCGGTGATCGTCGGCCCGCCCGGCTCGGGCAAGAGCACGGTCGGCCCGCTGCTGGCGGCCGCGCTCGGCGTCGGGTTCCGCGACAGCGACGACGACATCGTCGCGCGCACCGGGCGCAGCATCGCCGACATCTTCGCGGAAGACGGCGAACCCGCTTTCCGCGCGCTGGAAGAAGAAGCGGTCGCCACCGGCCTGGCGGAGCACGACGGCGTGCTCTCCCTCGGCGGCGGCGCCCCGCTCACCCCGGGCACCCGGGCGCGGCTGGCCGAGCACACCGTCGTGTTCCTCAACGTCGGCCTCGCCGCCGGCGTGCAGCGCACCGGCCTGTCGTCGGCGCGGCCGCTGCTGGCCGGGGTGAACCCCCGCGCCACGTTCAAGAAGCTGCTCGACGAGCGGGTGCCCGTCTACCGCGAGGTCGCCACCGTCGAGGTCGTCACCGACGCCCGGACACCCGCCGAAATCGTCGCGGGCCTGGCGGCCGAGCTCGCCGTTCCCGCCGAAGCCAAGGAGTGAGTCACCCCGTGTCCGATCCGGTGCGCATCCCCGTCGCCACCGCCCGTCCCTACGACGTCGTGGTCGGCCGCGGCCTGCTCGGCGACCTCACCGCGCAGCTGGCCGACGCCTCGAAGATCGCGCTGATCCACCCGCCCACGCTCACCACCACGGCCGAGGCCATCCGCGAAGAGCTGATCGCGGCCGGGCTCGACGCGCACCGCGTCGAAATCCCCGACGCCGAGGACGGCAAGGCGCTCACCGTCGCGAGCTTCTGCTGGGAGGTGCTCGGCCGGATCGGGCTGGACCGGCGGGGGGTCGTCGTCGGCCTGGGCGGCGGCGCCGTCACCGACCTCGCCGGGTTCGTCGCGGGCACGTGGATGCGCGGGGTGCGGCTGGTCAACGTCCCGACGACGCTGCTCGGCATGGTCGACGCCGCGGTCGGCGGCAAGACCGGCATCAACACCGAGGCGGGCAAGAACCTCGTCGGGGTGTTCCACGAGCCGAGCGCGGTCTTCGTCGACCTCGCGACGCTGGAGACGCTGCCGCCGAACGAGCTCGTCGCCGGCATGGCCGAGGTGGTGAAGACCGGCTTCATCGCCGACCCGCGGATCCTCGAGCTGATCGAAGCCGACCCGGCCGGCGCGCTCGACGCGAGCGGCGACGTGCTGGCCGAGCTGGTCCGCCGGTCGATCCAGGTGAAGGCCGACGTCGTGGCCGCCGACCTGCGCGAGTCCGACCTGCGCGAGATCCTCAACTACGGCCACACCCTCGGCCACGCCATCGAACGCCGTGAGCGGTACCGGTGGCGCCACGGCGCCGCGGTGAGCGTCGGGCTGGTGTTCGCCGCCGAGCTGGCGCGGCTGGCCGGGCGGCTCGACGACGCCACCGCCGAGCGTCACGCCGCCGTGCTGAAGCTGCTCGGCCTGCCGACGACGTACGACGCCGACGCGCTGCCCCAGCTGCTGGAAACCATGAAGGGCGACAAGAAAACCCGATCGGGAGTGCTGCGGTTCGTCGTCCTGGACGGACTGGCCAAACCGGGCCGGCTCGAGGGCCCGGACCCGTCGCTGCTGGCGGCCGCGTACTCGGCGATCGCGGCGGACGCCCCTTCGAGCGGCGGGAGCATCCTGCTGTGAAGGCGTTCGTGTTCAACGGCCCCAATCTCGGGCGGCTCGGCAAGCGCGAACCGTCGGTCTACGGCTCGACCACCCACGACGACCTCGCGGCGCTGTGCGTGAAGACGGGCGCGGAGCTGGGGATCGAGGTCGAGGTCCGGCAGACCGACCACGAAGGCGAAATGGTCGGCTGGCTGCACGAAGCCGCCGACGGCGGAAACCCGGTGGTGCTCAACGCGGGAGCGTGGACCCACTACGCGATCGCGGTGCGCGACGCCGCGGCGCAGCTGTCCGCGCCGCTGATCGAGCTGCACATCTCGAACGTGCACAAGCGGGAGGCGTTCCGGCACCACAGCGTGCTGTCGGACATCGCGACCGCGGTGATCGCCGGTCTCGGCGTCGACGGCTACCCGCTCGCCCTGCGGTGGCTCGCCGCGCACCCGGGATGACGCTGCCGACGCTGACCACGGCGCGGCTGAAGCTGCGTCAGCTGGTCGAGGCCGACCGAGATGCCGTCGTAAAGGTGTTCTCCGACCCGGAGATGAGCCGGTTCTTCGCCGCGGACTTCTCCGACCCGGCCGCCGCGAGCGGGATGGTCGACCGCCGGCTGTCCTACCGCGGCCCGGCCGGCCAGGGCCACTGGGTGATCGAGCGCGACGGCGAGGTGATCGGCGTCGCGCACCTGCGGCCGTCGTCGGAACTGCCGGGCGGGGTGGCGGAGCTGGGCTACTACGTCGCGAGCGCGCACGCCGGGCAGGGGCTGGCGACCGAAGCCGCCCAAGCGGTGCTCGACCACGGCCTCCACGCGCTCGGGCTGCCGGCCGTCTGGGCGCTGGTGCACGAGAACAACGCGGCGAGCCGGAAGGTGGCTGCCCGCCTGGGTTTCCTCGACGTCGGCAGCGGCATCCACTACGGCGACCTGCACCGGGTTCTCGTCGCGTTGGCGCCGGTGCACGGGCGGCCGCACCACATCGAGCTGTGGGTGCCGGACCTGGCGGAAGCCGAGCGGAGCTGGGGCTGGCTGCTGGGCGAGCTGGGCTGGCGGGAGTTCCAGCGCTGGCCGGCGGGCATCAGCTGGCGGCTCGGCGGCACGTACGTCGTGGTCGAGGCATCGCCGGCGATGAGCGCGCCGTCGCACGAGCGCACGCGGCCGGGCCTGAACCACCTGGCGCTGCACGTGGAGACGCGCGCCCAAGTCGACGACCTGGCCGAGCGGGCGGCGGAACACGGCTGGCGCCCGCTGTTCGCGGACCGGTACCCGTACGCGGGCGGGGACGCGCACTACGCGGCTTACCTGGAGAACGACGCGGGTTTCGAGGTCGAGCTGGTCGCGCTCGAAGGCCCATCGCCGGTGTCTTGAATGAGTCATTCAGGACCTCGCACGCCCTGAATGACTCATTCAAGACGTTTGCCGGGGCACCACACCCGACGAGGGGCGCCGCGACAGCCAAGCGGGCGACATCGCCGGGGCCTGTCGTCCCGCACCGGGTCTGACCGGCCCACACTCCGAAACCCGTTGTCCGCCCGCGATCTTGTGCACGATCGAAGGACCGCCGACGAGGTGCGCCGCCACTCGGACGGGTCGGGTCTCGCTACACTCCGGTGTTGTGCGCCCGTTTCGTCGTGGGGGTCGGCGACCCGCTCGTGCCCTGCTCGCCAGTGTCCTGGCCGGGCTGCTCGTCGCGGGGTGCACCGAGGGTTACGCCCAGCCCCAGGCCGCGGGGGACAATCCCGCCATCGCCGGCGGGAAAACCGGCGCCCCGCCACGGCCGGTCGACGTCAAACTCGCTTCGGGTGACCCCCGGGAGAGTGGTGGTGTGATCGCCGCCGGTGGGGCGGACGCCGTCTACAACTACGGGCCCTCCGTCATGCTCGACCGCGGGCAGACCCGGATGTGGTGGTGCAGCCAGTACGGCGGCGCCGGCCCCGCCGGCGACGACATCCTCTACGCCCAGGCCCAGTCGATCGACGGGCCGTTCGCCGGGCCCGGCGGCGGGATCCCGGCCGCCGTCTTCTCCGGCGCGCCCGGGCAGTTCGACGGCATGCACACCTGCGACCCGTCGGTGCTGCGCGTCGGCTCGACCTACTACCTCTACTACACCGGGGCGGCGGGCGACCACGCGCTCGGCAACGCCGTCGGCCTCGCCACCAGCCCGGACGGCGTGCACTGGACCCGCGCGGCGGGCGGGAAGCCGATCCTCGGGCCGTCGCACGACGTGCACCGCGCCAACGTCTACGGCGCCGGCCAGCCCTCGGCCGTCTACCTCGACGGCTGGTTCTACCTGATGTTCACCGACACCACCGGCCGCGCCGCGGCGTGGAACGGCGCCGGGCAGTTCGTGCTCCGGTCGCACGATCCCGCGTTCGGGTCCGGGGTGCAGGCCCTCGACGTCGGCGGGTTCGTGCCGGTGGCCACGACCTCCGCGCCGCGCGGCCGGTCGGTGGTCGAGGGGTTCAGCGCCGACCTGATGTGGGTGGGGGCGCTCGACGCGTTCGTCATCGCGCACGAGACCGACACCGGGACGACGCTGACGTTCTGGACCGCGGACTTCACCGAGAACCCGTACCGGCCGGTCGTCGTCCCGGGCCCGTGGAAGGAAGGGCCGGGGCTGGTGCGCCGCGCGGACGGGCACGCGCCGCTGTCGACGGCCGCCCCGTGCGACCGGGTGCCGTTCGACGTCGTGCGCGCCACCACGATCGGCGCCGCCGCCGCGCCGACCGCCCTGCGGCACTTCGGGCTCGACCTGCTCGGCAGCCAGGCCTGCGCGAACCCGGGCCGGGTGGCCGCGACGTTCGACGGCGTGACGATGCCGTCGCCGGACCGCACGATGGACCTGGTCCGGGCCGGGCAGCGGGTGCGGGTCGACCGGCGCGCGGTCGCCGCGGCCCTGGCCGGCGAGCTGCTGGAGAAGGAGCCGCCCGAGGTGGCGGCGCTGCCGGTGGCGACCCGGCTGCGTTCGGGCACGGAAGCGGTCCGGGCGCCGGCTCGCGGGCTCGCGCTGGTCCTCGACGACCGCCGCCTGTGGGGCGTCCCGGACGCCGCGATCGTGGCCGGCAACGGCTCAACGGCACGCCCGGTGACGGACGCCCAGTGGGACGGCTTCCCGCAGGGCACCTCGCTGGTCGGCTGAGTGGAAGCAGCGGCA
Source organism: Amycolatopsis sp. NPDC051106 (assembly GCF_040682775.1). Lineage (NCBI taxonomy): Bacteria > Bacillati > Actinomycetota > Actinomycetes > Pseudonocardiales > Pseudonocardiaceae > Amycolatopsis > Amycolatopsis sp. NPDC051106. The sequence continues at coordinate 7,415 of NZ_JBFBBQ010000083.1, forward strand.
GGAGAGCCACCGCAGGGCACTTCGCTGGTCGGCTGACCGAAAGCAGCGGCGGGTGAGCTAAGCGGTGGCGCCTTCTCGCAGGGCGGCTCGTTGGTCGGGTGCCGCCACGCGCAGCAACCACGCGCGGTGCTCGCCGAAAGGGGAATCGAGCTGCGCGACCGGCCGGTCGAACCGGCAAGCGGTGAGCTAGGCCCGAGGTTCCTTGCTGTGGGACCGGATCCGCGGGGACGGTCGCGGCGGCTCGCCCTCCGCCCGGACCCGGCGGCGCGGCCGCGGCGAAGGCGGAGGCGGAGGCGGAGACGACGGCACCTCGCGCGCCTCTTCGGAGGCGTCGTCGTCCGCTGGATCCGCCGGCTTGGAGCGGCCGATCCGGCCGCCCACGAACAGCCCGAGCCCCGCGGGCACCAGCACCAGCAGCGCCGAGAACGCGGCGCCGCCCGTCAGCGCGCCGCCCAGCTCCGACACGCCCGTCTGGTCGACGAACACCGCCCGCCCGATCACGTACAGGATCCCCGACACCACCCCCGCCACCAGCGCCGCGATGAACCACGCGCGGCCGCGGTCCGCCAGTCCCCGCCACGCGTCCAGCGCGCTCCACAGCGCCGCCGCGCCGACCAGGACCGCCAGGGCCAGCGACGTCGCGAGGGTCTGGTCCGTCGGGTGGTACACGGCGTACTTCGCCAGCAGGGTCAGCGCGACGCCGTGGAGCACCGCCATCCCGAGTCCGCGGATCACCCAAGCGCTCATCCTGCGCAGTGTAGGCGAGGTTACTGGCGAGTTGCCCAGCACGCGCCCACTAGGCTGGGACCCGTGCCTGAGACCCATGGACGACGCCGGACGGCGCTGCGCGGGCTGCTGACCGAAGCCGGCCTCGACGCGCTGCTGGTCACCGATCTGCTCAACATCCGCTACCTCACCGGGTTCACCGGCTCGAACGCCGCCGTGCTGCTGCACGCCGAGGGTGACGCCAAGACGCTCTTCTGCACCGACGGCCGCTACACGACCCAGTCGGCCGCCGAAGTGCCCGATCTCGAGAAGGTCGTCGACCGGGCCAGCGCCGCCGCCCTCGTCGGGAAGGCCGCGAAGGACACCAAAACCTACGGCCGGGTCGGCTTCGAGAGCCAGCACGTCAGCGTCGAGGAGTACGAGTCCCTCAAGAAGGAAGTGGCTCTCGAACGGACCCCGGGGCTGGTCGAGCGGCTGCGCGAGGTCAAGGACGAGGCCGAGATCGAGGCGCTGCGCCAGGCGTGCGCCGCCGCCGACCGGGCGCTCGACGACCTCGTCGCCGCCGGGGGCCTGCGGCCCGGCCGGACCGAGCTGGACATCGCCCGTGACCTGGAGAACCGGATGCTGGAGCACGGCTCGGCCGAGCCCAGCTTCGCCTCGATCATCGCCGCCGGCGCGCACTCGGCCATCCCGCACCACCAGCCGACGCACGCCCAGCTGAAGCGCGGCGACTTCGTCAAGATGGACTTCGGCGCGACCGTCGACGGCTACCACTCCGACATGACCCGCACCTTCGTCCTCGGCGAGCCCGCGGACTGGCAGCGGGAGGTCTACGAGCTCGTGCACGCCGCCCAGGCGGCCGGGGTCGGCGCCGTCGTGCCCGGCGCCGAGGTGTCCGATGTGGACGCCGCGGCGCGGAAGGTGATCGCGGACGCGGGGCACGGCGAGCACTTCGCGCACGGCCTCGGCCACGGCGTCGGCCTGCAGATCCACGAGGCGCCCAGCTTCGCCGCGACGGGCGTCGGTACACTGTCCGCCGGTATGGCGGTCACCGTCGAGCCCGGCGTCTACCTCGCGGGGCGCGGTGGCGTGCGCATCGAGGACACGCTCGTCGTGCGGGCTGGGGAGCCCGAACTCCTCACCCTGAGCACCAAGAACCTCGTGGTCGTCTGACAGCGGCCCCGACCCGAAGATTCGACACAGGAGACTGCAAGCTCGTGGCCACGACCAACGACCTGAAGAACGGGCTCGTCCTCAACCTCGAGGGCCAGCTGTGGACCGTCACCGCGTTCCAGCACGTCAAGCCGGGGAAGGGCGGCGCCTTCGTGCGCACGACGCTCAAGCACGTGCTCACCGGCAAGGTGGTCGACAAGACGTTCAACGCGGGCACGAAGGTCGAGACGGCCACGGTGGACCGCCGGAACATGACCTACCTGTACAAGGACGGCGCCGACTTCGTCTTCATGGACGGCGACACCTACGACCAGATCACGGTCCCGGCCGAGGTCGTCGGCGACAACGCCAACTACATGCTCGAGAACACCGAGGTCCAGGTCGCGGTGCACGAGAACGAGCCGCTGTACGTCGAGCTCCCGACGTCGGTCGAGATCGTCATCCAGCACACCGACCCGGGCCTGCAGGGCGACCGCTCGACCGGCGGCACCAAGCCGGCGACGCTCGAGACGGGCGCGGAGATCCAGGTCCCGCTGTTCCTGTCCACTGGCGAGAAGATCAAGGTCGACACGCGTGACGGCCGTTACCTGGGCCGCGTCTCCAGCTGATGCCGACTTCGAAACCCCACCCGAACCGCGGCGGCGCGATCAGCCGCAGGCAGGCGCGCCGCCGTGCGGTGGAAATGCTGTACGAGGCCTCGCAGCGGGACGCCGACGCGGTGACGCTGCTGGCCGACCGCGTCGGAGCGACCGAGGTCGACCCGATCGGGGACTACACGATCGACCTGGTCGAGGGTGTCACCGCCCGCCGGGCGGCGATCGACGAGCTGCTGGCCGAGCACGCGCAGGGCTGGACCCTGGAGCGGATGCCGAAGGTCGACCTCGCGGTGCTGCGGGTCGGGGTCTACGAGCTGCTCTGGGCCGAGGACGTGCCGGATCCCGTCGCGATCGACGAGGCCGTCGGCCTGGCGAAGGAACTGTCCACGGACGATTCGCCGCGGTTCGTCAACGGCGTGCTGGGCCGGATCGGCACGATCGCCGACCGCCTCCGCGCCGTTCTTTAGAGCCCGCCCGGAGGCTCGTTCGGGGCGAGCCCTGCTCGCGGAGAGCGCGAGCCGGGCCTCACTCCGCCGTGTCTTGCGGGGGCGCAGCCCCCACGCCCCGCCCGGGGGCAAGCCCCCGGCCCCCCCGGGCGTGGTCGCCTTGAGCGTGGTACCGACTGAGCGGAACCAGCCGGCAATCAGTCCTCCTTGGCCGGGCGCGCCTCCGGAGGAAGGACACCCCAGTCGATGAGCTGCTCGGTGAGCTCGCCCGGGGTCATGTCGTAGATGATCGCGAGGGAGCGCAGGTCCTCGGTGCGGATCGAAAGCACCTTGCCGTTGTAGTCGCCGCGCTGGCTCTGGATCGTCGCCGCGTAGCGGGCCAGCGGGCCCACCTTCTCGGCCGGCAGCTGCTGCAGGCGCTCCAGGTTGATCACGATCTTGGTGGCGGGCTCCGCACCGGAGGGGACCCGGCCCTCGGGCAGCAGCTCGACCACCGGCACGCCGTAGAAGTCGGCCAGCTCGGCCAGCTTCTGCACGGTGACGGCACGGTCGCCACGCTCGTACGAGCCGACGACGACGGCCTTCCAGCGCCCACCGGACTTCTGCTCGACCCCGTGCAGGGACAGGCCCTGCTGCTGGCGGATCCCGCGGAGCTTGGCCCCGAGCGCCTTGGCGTAATCGCCCATCTGGTCGTTCTCCGTTCTCCACCCCCTTCCCGGTCGGGGTGACCGGTCCAGGGGACTCTTCGAGTCGAATACTCAGAGTAATGGTTACGCATTGTTGTCACCAGGTCAAGCGCGAGCTTGGCGCAAATCACGCCGCACCACCCGTAAGACTGAGCAAAGTGCCTGCTACTGTCGGTGCGAAAGCCCCGACCAGCAGGGGAACAGACGTCCTTTAAGGACCCGTCCGGTGAGGCGGGGAAGGAGTCCGAAGTGTCGTCACGTCCGCGTGGCGCGGCTGGTTCGGCCGGGGAGCGCGAGCTCCTCACGGCCGGCGATGTCGCGCGCACGATCGCCCGAATGGCCCATCAGGTCATCGAAAAGACCGCGAACGGTGCGGAGAGCACTACCCCGCCCGTGTTGCTCGGGATTCCCAGCCGCGGCACTCCGCTCGCGGCCCGCCTCGCCGGCAAGATTGGCGAGTTCTCCGGGGTCCGCCCGCCGACCGGCGCCCTCGACGTCACCCTCTACCGGGACGACCTCCGCCGCCGCCCGCCGCGCGCGCTCGAACAGACGCAGCTGCCGCCCGGCGGCATCGACGACCGGGTGGTGATCCTGGTCGACGACGTCCTCTTCTCCGGCCGCACGATCCGGGCCGCGCTCGATGCCCTCCGTGATCACGGCCGCCCCCGCGCGGTGCAGCTCGCCGTCCTCGTCGACCGCGGTCACCGCGAGCTGCCGATCCGGGCCGACTACGTGGGCAAGAACGTGCCGACCGCCCGCACCGAGGGCGTGTCCGTCCTGCTGGCCGAGATCGACGGCCGCGACGCGGTGCTGCTGCGTCCATCAAAAGCCGGCCCCCTCGACGCCCCCGGAGAAGAGTCTTGAAGCACCTGCTCGCCACCGACGGCCTGGACCCGGCGGTCGCCACCGCGGTGCTGGACACCGCCGACGAGCTGAAGCACACGCTGCTCGGCCGCGAGGTCAAGAAGCTGCCGACGCTGCGCGGCCGCACGGTGATCACCCTGTTCTACGAGAACTCGACGCGCACCCGGGTGTCGTTCGAGATCGCCGGGAAGTGGATGAGCGCCGACGTGATCAACGTCTCCGCGTCCAGCTCCTCGGTGAACAAGGGGGAGTCCCTGCGCGACACCGCCCTGACGCTGGCCGCCGCGGGCGCCGACTGCGTGATCGTCCGGCACCCCGCCAGCGGCGCGGCCCAGCGCCTCTCGGAGTGGCTGGCCGAGCCCGGGACGTCGGTGGTCAACGCCGGTGACGGCACCCACGAGCACCCGACGCAGGCCCTGCTCGACGCGGCGACGCTGCGGGAGCGCCTGGGGTCCTTGAAGGACCGTCGCATCGCGATCGTCGGCGACGTCCTGCACAGCCGCGTCGCCCGCTCGAACATCCACCTGCTCTCGGCCCTCGGCGCGGAGGTGGTGCTGGTCGGGCCGCCGACGCTGCTGCCCTACGGCGTCGAAAGCCTGCCGGTGACCGTTTCGCACGATCTGGACGCCGAGCTGCCCGCGGTCGACGCGGTGATGATGCTGCGGGTCCAGGCGGAACGCATGCACGGCGGCTTCTTCCCCAGTGCGCGCGAGTACTCGATCGCGTACGGCCTTTCGGAACGGCGCCAGAAGCTGCTGCCCGACCACGCGGTCGTCCTGCACCCCGGCCCGATGCTGCGCGGGATGGAGATCGCGAGCGCGGTCGCCGACTCCCCGGCCTCGGCCATCACCGAACAGGTCCGCAACGGCGTCCACGTGCGCATGGCGGTCCTCTACCACCTCTTGGCCAGTGAAGGAGCCGCCGCGTGAGCACCGTGATCAAGGGCGCCCGCCCCTACGGCGAGGGTGACCCGGTCGACGTCCTGGTCGAGGACGGCGTGATCACCGCGATCGGCGCCGTCGACGTCCCCGAAGACGCCGAAATCCTCGAAGCGGCCGGTCAGGTGCTGCTGCCGGGCTTCGTCGACCTGCACACCCACCTGCGCGAACCCGGCCGCGAGGACACCGAGACGATCGACTCGGGCTCGGCCGCGGCGGCCCTCGGCGGGTACACCGCGGTGTTCGCCATGGCCAACACCGACCCGGTCGCCGACAACGCCGTGATCGTCGAGCACGTCTGGCGGCGCGGCCAGGAGGTCGGCCTGGTCGACGTCCACCCGGTCGGCGCGGTCACCGTCGGGCTCAAGGGCGAGAAGCTCGCCGAGCTGGGCACGATGGCGAACTCGCAGGCGCGGGTCAAGGTCTTCTCCGACGACGGCCTCTGCGTCGCCGACCCGCTGCTGATGCGCCGCGCGCTGGAGTACTCGACCGCGCTCGACGTCGTCATCGCGCAGCACGCCGAGGAGCCGCGGCTGACCGTCGGCGCCCAGGCGCACGAGGGCGAGCGCGCGGCCCGGCTCGGCTACACCGGCTGGCCGGCCGCCGCGGAAGAATCCATCGTGGCCCGGGACTGCCTGCTCGCGCTGCACGCGAACGCGCGGCTGCACGTCTGCCACGTGTCCACTTCGGGCACCGCGGACGTCCTGCGCTGGGCGAAGGACCGCGGCACGAAGGTGTCGGCCGAGGTCACGCCGCACCACCTGCTGCTCACCGACGAGCGCCTGGCCACCTACGACCCGGTCAACAAGGTGAACCCGCCGCTGCGCACACAATCGGACACCGCGCGGCTGCGGGCCGCGCTGGCCGAGGGCGTCATCGACTGCGTCGCCACCGACCACGCGCCGCACGCGGTGCAGGACAAGGACACCGAGTGGGCCGCCGCGCGGCCGGGCATGCTCGGGCTGCAGACGGCACTGTCCATCGTGGCCGAGACCATGGTCCGCACCGGGCTGCTCGACTGGCGCGGCGTCGCCCGCGTGCTGAGCGAGCGGCCCGCCGAGATCGGCAACCTCGCCGACCAGGGCCGGCCGATCGCGGTCGGCGAGCCGGCGAACCTGACGCTCGTCGACCCGGACGCCGAGTGGACGGTGCGGGGCGCGGAGCTGGCCAGCATCGCCGCCAACACCCCGTACGAGGGAATGCGGCTCCCCGGTGTGGTGACCGCGACGCTGCTGCGCGGGCGGCTCACCGCGCGGGACGGGAAGGTCTGCTGATGGAACGCCTGTGGCTGGTGCTGGCGATCGTCGCCTTCTTCCTGCTCTGCCTCTGGGGCATGTACGTCGGCTGGCGCCGCAAGTCCCGCTCGCAGAGCGCCCAGGTGCCGCCGTTCCCCGCCATCCCCGAGGACGCGGGGGAGGTGCTGCTGGAGTCCACCGGCGTCTACGTCGCCACGACGATCGCGGGGGAGTGGCAGAACCGGATCGTCACCCGCGGCGCGGGACTGCGCACCGGCGCGGTTTGGCGGCTGCACGCCGGGGGTATCGCCGTCGAACGCGGCGGCGCGCCGGACTTCTGGATCCCGCGCGACGCGGTCACCGGTGTCCGGCGGGACACGAAGATCGCCGGGAAGGTGATGGGCACGGACGCGCTGCTGGTCGTCACCTGGCGGCTCGGCGGCACCGAGCTCGACACCGGCTTCCGCGGCGACGAACTCGACGACTATCCACAGTGGACAGAACAGCTCAAGATCAAGGGAGGTGCCCAGTGAACGCGCGCGCTCAGGCCGCACTGGTACTCGAAGACGGCCGGGTGTTCCGCGGCGCGGCCTACGGCGCGCGGGGACGAACCCTCGGCGAGGCGGTGTTCTGCACCGGCATGACCGGGTACCAGGAGACGCTGACCGACCCGTCCTACCACGGGCAGATCGTGGTGCAGACCGCGCCGCAGATCGGCAACACCGGCTGGAACGACGAGGACGACGAGTCGTCGAAGATCTGGGTCAACGGCTACGTGGTGCGCGACCCGGCGCGCACGCCGTCCAACTGGCGCTCTCGCCGGACGTTGGACGAGGAGCTGGTGAACCAGGGGATCGTCGGCATTGCCGAGGTGGACACCCGCTCGCTGACGCGGCACCTGCGCGAGCTCGGCGCGATGCGCGCCGGGGTGTTCTCCGGCGACGCGCTGGGCACCGTCGACGAGATGGTCGCTTCGGTGTTGGCGAGCCCGAAGATGGAAGGTGCCGACCTGGCCGGCCAGGTCACCACGCCGAAGCCGTACGTGGTTTCGCCCGAGGGTGAGACGCGGTTCCGCGTGGTCGCGCTGGACCTGGGCATCAAGTCCAACACCCCGCGCCAGATGATCAAGCGCGGCATCGAGGTGCACGTGCTGCCCTCTTCCGCGTCGCTGGAGGAGGTCCTGGCGATCGAGCCGGACGGCGTGTTCCTGTCGAACGGCCCGGGCGACCCGGCCACGACGACGCACGCCACCGAGCTGACCAAGCAGGTGCTGGGCCGCGAGATCCCGCTGTTCGGCATCTGCTTCGGCAACCAGGTCCTCGGCCGCGCGCTCGGCCTGGGCACGTACAAGATGCGCTACGGCCACCGCGGCATCAACATCCCGGTGATCGACGTCGCCACCAAGCGGGTGGCGATCACCGCGCAGAACCACGGGTTCGCCCTCGAAGGCGAGCCGGGGCAGCGCTTCGAGTCGCCCTTCGGCGCGGCCCAGGTCAGCCACTACTGCGCGAACGACGGCGCGGTCGAGGGCCTGCGGGCGTTCGACGTCCCGGCGTTCTCGGTCCAGTACCACCCCGAAGCCGCGGCCGGCCCGCACGACGCGGCCCCCCTGTTCGACGATTTCGTTTCGCTCATGGAGAAGCGGTCGTGACGCTGACGACCGGCATCGAGCGGCTCCGGATCCGGAACTTCCGGGTGCTCCGGGACGTCGAGTTGTCCGGTCTGACGCCGGTGACGGCGCTGCTGGGCCCTAATGGCAGCGGGAAGTCCACAGTCTTCGATGCGCTGGACTTTCTCGCTGAGTCGTTTCGGGCTGGGCTGCGCTCGGCGTGGGACGAGCGCGGTGGTGCCGCCGACATTGTCACCCACGGTGCGGCCGGGCCGGTTGAGATCGAGGTGACTTGCCGCATCGAAAGCGCGGTGGGCGAGTACCGGCTCGTCATCGACCACGACGACGACGGGCCGATGATCGCCGAGGAGAAGCTGACTTGGCAGCCGGCGGGTGCTGATGCGCCTTCAGAAGCTCTGGAGTTCCGGGGTGGGATGGGGACGGTTGCGGGTCTGGGCGCAGTCGGGGAGCAGGTCTCGTTGGCCGGCCCGGACCTGCTCGGCGTAAGCGTGGTCAGTCAGCTCGCCAACGCGGCCGAAGTCGGTAAGTTCCACCGGTTCATAGCTGAGATCGGGCTCTCAGATCTGAATCTCGATGCGATGCGCAACGGTGCGAAGGACGACAAGGCGTCCCAGCTCAAATCGGATGGCCGGAACGTGGGCGCCATCGTCCGGCGCCTTCGCGATGGGCTTCCACGCGAGTGGGAAGCCATCAGGGCTTCTTTGCGCAAGTATGCCCCGGGACTCGAAGACATCGAACCGTTCCAGCAGGGCAACGGCGCCTGGATCGTTCGGCTGCGCGAGCACGGCAAGGAAGACCTCATCGCCCCGGAGCACATCTCCGATGGCACGCTGCTGCTGCTCGGCTACCTGGTGGCATTGCGCACGGACACGTCGGTCCTCCTCCTCGAAGAACCGGAGAACCAGGTCCACCCGCGCATCCACTATTTGCTTGCCGAAGACGCGCGGGGGGCGCGCGCCGACCAGGTCATCATCGCGACGCACGCGCCTCGCTTCGTCGACGCGTTGCGACCGGACGAGGTCTGGACGTTCGCGCGCGGGAACGATGGCTACGCCGAGGTCAAGCGGGCGTCCGACGAAGCGGCGGTCGTCCGCATGGTCGAGTCCGGCGGAGCGCTCGGTGACCTGTGGACCGAGGGATATTTCCGGTTCGGTGACCCGCTCGGGGAGCGCCCGTGACTGTGCTGGCTCCCTGTCGCCTCGAAGTGCTTGTCGAGGAACCGTCCGCGGAAGGAGCGTTGAAAGCTCTTCTCCCGAAGATCGTTCCCGAAGTGGCCTTCGAGATCGTCCCCTTCAACGGCAAGACCGATCTGCTGCGCAAGCTGCCCGTCCGGCTCCGGGACTACACGCACTACTGGGCTGAAACGGGCCTGCGGATCGTTGTCCTGCTGGACCGGGACAACGACGACTGCGCCGAGCTCAAGAGCCGCCTCGTCGAGATCGCGCACAAAGCGGGACTGCCGGGTGAAGCGACGCTGTTCCGCATCGTGATCGAGGAACTCGAGGCCTGGTTCCTGGGTGACGTCCCGGCGCTGAACGCGGCTTATCCCCGGGTGCCACTCAGCCTGGACAGCCAGGCCAAGTTCCGCGACCCGGAGAACGTTCCCGGTGGTGCGTGGGAGGGCTTGGAACACGTCCTGCAGAAGCACGGCTATCACCGGAAGGGCCTCCAGAAGGTCCGGGCGGCGAGCGAGATCGCGCCCCACATGGACATCGAGAACAACCGATCCCCAAGCTTTCAGGTCTTCCGCGACGGTCTGCGGCGCCTGGTGAAAGAAGGAAACTGATGCCGAAGAGGACGGACATCCAGCACGTGCTGGTGATCGGCTCCGGGCCGATCGTGATCGGGCAGGCCGCGGAGTTCGACTACTCCGGTACCCAGGCCTGCCGGGTGCTGCGCAGCGAAGGCCTGCGCGTGTCCCTGGTGAACTCGAACCCGGCCACCATCATGACCGACCCCGAGTTCGCCGACGCCACCTACATCGAGCCGGTGACGCCGGACTTCGTCGAGAAGGTCATCGCGGCGGAACGCCCCGACGCGATCCTCGCCACCCTCGGCGGGCAGACCGCGCTCAACTGCGCGGTCGCCCTGCACGAGCGCGGGGTGCTCGACAAGTACGGCGTCGAGCTGATCGGCGCCGACATCGACGCCATCCAGCGCGGTGAGGACCGGCAGAAGTTCAAGGACATCGTGCGCACCATCGGCGCCGACGTGCCGCGCAGCCGTGTCTGCCACGACATGGCCGAGGTCCGCGAGACCGTCGAGGACCTGGGCCTGCCGGTCGTGATCCGGCCCAGCTTCACCATGGGCGGGCTCGGCTCCGGCATGGCGCACACGCCGGAAGACCTGGAGCGGCTCGCGTCCACCGGGCTCGCCGAATCTCCCGTCACCGAGGTGCTCATCGAGGAGAGCGTGCTCGGCTGGAAGGAGTACGAGCTCGAGCTGATGCGCGACAAGCACGACAACGTCGTGGTCGTCTGCTCGATCGAGAACATCGACGCGATGGGCGTGCACACCGGCGACTCCGTCACCGTGGCGCCGACCATGACCCTCACCGACCGCGAGTACCAGGTGATGCGGGACGTCGGCATCGCCGTGCTGCGCGAGGTCGGCGTGGACACCGGCGGCTGCAACATCCAGTTCGCGATCAACCCGGCCGACGGCCGGATGGTCGTCATCGAGATGAACCCGCGGGTGTCGCGGTCGAGTGCGCTGGCGTCGAAGGCCACCGGCTTCCCGATCGCCAAGATCGCCGCGAAGCTCGCCATCGGCTACACCCTCGACGAGATCACCAACGACATCACCGGCGAGACCCCGGCGGCCTTCGAGCCCACTTTGGACTACGTCGTCGTGAAGATGCCGCGGTTCGCCTTCGAGAAGTTCCCGGGCGCCGACCCGACGCTGACCACGACGATGAAGAGCGTCGGCGAGGCGATGTCGTTCGGCCGCAGCTTCCCCGAGGCCCTCGGCAAAGTGATGCGCTCGATCGAGACCAAGGCGACCGGCTTCTGGACGCTGCCCGACCCCGAGGGCGTCACGCTGGAGTCCACTTTGGACGACCTGCGCACGCCGCACGAAGGCCGGCTGTACGAAGTGGAACGCGCGCTGCGCCTCGGCGGCACCGTCGAGCAGGTGCACGAGGCCTCCGGCATCGACCCGTGGTTCATCGACCAGATCGCCTACATCGGCGAGGTCGGCGCCGAGGTCCGCGACGCCCCGGTGCTCGACGGCGACCTGCTGCGCCGCGCCAAGCGCACCGGCCTGTCGGACCGCCAGATCGCCGCGCTGCGGCCGGAACTGGCCGGCGAGGACGGCGTCCGCACGCTGCGCCACCGCCTCGGCGTGCGGCCGGTGTTCAAGACCGTGGACACCTGCGCGGCCGAGTTCGCCGCCCAGACGCCGTACCACTACTCGGCCTACGAGTCCGACCCCGAAGCGCAGTCCGAAGTGGCCGTGCAGAGCGAAAAGCCGAAGGTGCTCATCCTCGGCTCGGGCCCGAACCGGATCGGCCAGGGCATCGAGTTCGACTACTCCTGCGTGCACGCGGCGATCGCGTTGCGGGAGGCCGGGTTCGAGGCCGTCATGGTCAACTGCAACCCGGAAACCGTGTCCACCGACTACGACACGTCCGACCGGCTGTACTTCGAGCCGCTGTCCTTCGAGGACGTCCTCGAGGTCGTGCACGCCGAGCAGGCGTCCGGCACGGTCGCCGGCGTCATCGTCCAGCTCGGCGGCCAGACCCCGCTGGGCCTGGCCAAGCGGCTCGCCGACGCCGGTGTCCCGGTGGTCGGGACGCCGCCGGAGGCCATCCACCTGGCCGAGGACCGCGGCGCGTTCGGCGAGGTCCTCACCGACGCCGGGCTGCCCGCGCCGCGCTACGGCACGGCGACGTCGTTCGAAGGCGCCAAGCGGATCGCCGACGAGATCGGCTACCCGGTGCTCGTCCGGCCGTCCTACGTGCTCGGCGGGCGCGGCATGGAGATCGTCTACGACGAGGAGACCCTGGCCGGCTACATCGGCCGTGCCACCGAGATCACCCCCGAACACCCGGTGCTGGTGGACCGCTTCCTCGACGACGCCATCGAAATCGACGTCGACGCGCTGTACGACGGCGAAGAGCTCTACCTCGGCGGGGTCATGGAGCACATCGAGGAAGCCGGGATCCACTCCGGCGACTCCTCGTGCGCACTGCCGCCGATCACACTCGGGCACACCGACCTGCAGGCCGTCCGCCGCTCCACCGAGGCCATCGCACGCGGCGTGGGTGTGCGCGGGCTCCTGAACGTCCAGTACGCGCTCAAGGACGACGTCCTGTACGTCCTGGAGGCCAACCCGCGCGCGTCGCGGACGGTGCCGTTCGTGTCCAAGGCGACCGCGGTGCCGCTCGCGAAGGCCGCCGCGCTGATCATGACCGGCTCGACGATCAAGGACCTGCGCGAGAGCGGCGTCCTGCCGGCCGACGGCGACGGCGGGCAGATGCCGGCCGACTCGCCGGTCGCGGTGAAGGAAGCGGTGCTGCCCTTCCACCGCTTCCGCACGCCCGAAGGCCACGGCGTCGATTCGCTGCTGGGCCCGGAAATGAAGTCCACCGGCGAGGTGATGGGCGTCGACGTCGACTTCGGCAAGGCGTTCGCCAAGTCGCAGAGCGCCGCCTACGGCTCGCTGCCGACGTCCGGGCGCGTGTTCGTCTCGGTGGCCAACCGCGACAAGCGTTCGCTGGTGTTCCCGGTGAAGCGGCTGGCGGACCTCGGGTTCGAGATCCTCGCCACGTCCGGCACCGCGGAAGTGCTGCGGCGCAACGGGGTCGCGTGCACCGTGGTGCGCAAGCACTACGAGGGGTCGACCGAAGCCGAGCCGAACATCGTGGACGTCATCCTCAACGGCGACGTCGACATGGTGATCAACACGCCGTACGGCAACAGCGGCCCGCGCGTCGACGGCTACGAAATCCGCACCGCCGCGGTGTCGCGCGACATCCCGTGCGTGACGACCGTGCAGGGCGCCGCGGCGGCCGTGCACGGCATCGAGGCGCTCATCCGGGGCGACATCGGGGTCAAGTCCCTGCAGGAGCTGCAGGCGGCGCTGAAGGCGAAGTCGTGACGGCGCCTTCGGAGCGGTTCGGGGCGCGGCTGGCGAAGGCCGTCGCGGACCGGGGCCCGCTGTGCGCCGGGATCGACCCCCACCCGGGCCTGCTCGAGGCCTGGGAGCTCCCGGTGGACGCTTCGGGCCTGGAACGGTTCGCGTTGTCCGCCACGGAGGTCCTGGCGGCGCGCACGGCGATCGTGAAGCCGCAGTCGGCGTTCTTCGAAAGTTTCGGCGCGGCGGGCATCCGGGTGCTGGAACGCGTCGTCGAAACCGCGCGCGAAGCCGGCGCGCTGGTGCTGCTGGACGTCAAGCGCGGCGACATCGGCTCCACGATGGCGGCCTACACCGCCGCGTACGTGGCCGACGGCGCGGCGATCGCGGCCGACGCGATCACCGTCTCGCCTTACCTCGGGTTCGGCTCTTTGGCCCAATGCGCCGAAACGGCGGTCGCCGCGGGGCGCGGCATCTTTGTGCTTGCGCGAACTTCCAACCCCGAAGCGGCCGCGGTGCAGAACGCGAAGCTGCCCGACGGGCGCACGGTGGCGCAGTCGATCGTCGATTCCGTGGCGGCGCTCAACGCATCCGCGGAACCGCTCGGCGATGTGGGTGTCGTGGTCGGGGCCACCGTTTCGCCGGGGGAACTCGATCTCTCGCGGCTGAACGGACCGGTGCTGGCGCCCGGTTTCGGGGCCCAGGGAGCCACTGTGGCCGATCTGCGGGCTCTCTTCGGCGCTGCTGTCGGTACAGGTCTGCCCGGTGTGCTGCCCGCGTCGTCCCGTGACCTGCTGCGGCACGGACCGGAGCAAGCGGCTTTGCGCCAAGCGGTCGAACGGGTCGCCGAAGTGCTGGCCGACCCGCAGGAAAACGACCAATAGCAGGGGCCGGAACGGGCCCCCACCAGGCACCCCCGCATTGTGGCCGGTGCTCACGGGTGGGTACCGTCGCGTCACCCACCCAGTTTTGAGAACTACCGGAGGAAAACGTGGCACTTCCCCAGCTGACAGAGGAACAGCGCGCTGCGGCGCTGGAGAAGGCCGCCGCCGCTCGCAAGATCCGTGCTGAGCTGAAGGAGCGGCTGAAGCGGGGCGGTACCACTCTGGTCGACGTGCTGAAGCAGGCCGAGGAGAACGAAGTCCTCGGCAAGATGAAGGTTTCGGCTCTGCTCGAGGCCCTCCCGGGCGTCGGCAAGGTCCGCGCGCAGCAGACCATGGAACGACTGGAGATCGCCCCCAGCCGTCGCCTTCGCGGCCTCGGCGACCGGCAGCGCAAGGCGCTGCTGGCCGAGTTCAGCGGCGAGTGAACGGCGCCGGTCGTGACTACCCGGTGAACCGGGGCGCCGACCGCGGCAGTGAGCCGGTGACGGGGGACATCCCCCGGCACCGGCTCACCGTCGTATCGGGGCCTTCGGGGGTCGGGAAGTCGAGCGTGGTGGGCGAGCTGCGGAAGCTGGAGCCCGACATCTACTTCAGCGTCTCGGTGACCACGCGCAAGCCCCGCCCCGGCGAAGTCGAGGGCGCGCACTACCACTTCGTCGACCGCGCCGAGTTCGACGCGATGATCGCCGACGGCCGGCTCCTGGAGTGGGCCGAGTTCACCGGAAACCGCTACGGCACCCCGCGCGAACCGGTCGAGAAGGCCCTCGCCGAGGGGCGCCCGGCGATCCTGGAGATCGAGCTGCAGGGCGCCCGGCAGGTCCGCGCGGCCATGCCGGAGGCCCGGCTGGTGATGCTGATGCCGCCGTCCTGGGAGGAACTCGTCGGCCGGCTCACCGGGCGCGGCACCGAGAACGAGGCCGCCGTGCAGGCCCGGCTGGCGGAAGCGGAGCGTGAGCTGGCCGCCGCCGGCGAGTTCGACCACCGCGTCGTCAACGCCGACGTGCGAGAGGCCGCTGAGCACTTGCTAAACTTGGTCACCGGCGAGCAGCTTGCCGCCGGTAGCCCAACCGATTCGGAGCACCACGAGTGACCACCCAGGTAACCCTGACCGAAGAGCTCGAGGGCATCACCAACCCGCCGATCGACGACCTGCTCGAGAAGGTCAGCTCGAAGTACGCGCTGGTGATCTACTCGGCCAAGCGTGCCCGCCAGATCAACGACTACTACGCCCAGCTGGGCGAGGGCCTGCTCGAGTACGTCGGTCCGCTCGTCGAGCCGGGCCCGCGCGAGAAGCCGCTCTCGATCGCGCTGCGCGAGATCCACGGTGGCCTGCTCGAGCACACCGAGGGTGAGTAAGCCCAAGGTCGTCCTGGGCGTGGGCGGCGGCATCGCCGCCTACAAGGCCTGTGAGGTGCTGCGGGGGCTGACCGAATCCGGTCACGACGTCCGCGTGGTCCCCACCGAAGCCGCGCTGAACTTCGTCGGCGCGGCCACCTTCGAAGCCCTCTCCGGGCACCCGGTGCACACCGGCGTGTTCACCGAGGTGCCCGAGGTCCAGCACGTCCGCGTCGGCAAGGAGGCCGACCTCGTCCTGGTCGTCCCCGCCACGGCGAACCTCCTCGCCAAGGCCGCGCACGGCCTGGCCGACGACCTGCTGACGAACACCCTGCTCACCGCCCGGTGCCCGGTCGCCTTCTTCCCGGCGATGCACACGGAGATGTGGGAGCACCCCGCGACCCGCGACAACGTGGCCCTGCTGCGCTCGCGCGGCGCGATCGTCACCGAGCCCGACTCCGGCCGGCTGACCGGCGTCGACACCGGCAAGGGCCGCCTCGCGAACCCGGCCGAGATCGTCGACCTCGCCCGGCTGCTGCTGGCCCGGCCGGACGCCCTCCCGCGTGACCTCGAAGGGGTCCGCGTCGTCGTGTCGGCGGGCGGCACCCGCGAGCCGCTCGACCCCGTCCGCTACCTGGGCAACCGCTCGTCCGGCAAGCAGGGCTACGCGCTGGCCCGCGTCGCCGCCCAGCGCGGCGCCGAGGTCACCCTGATCACCGCCCACACGGTCGCGCTGCCGGACCCGGCGGGCGCGACGGTCGAGCACGTGTCGACGGCCGAGGAACTGCGGCAGGCCGTGCACGCCGCGGCCGAAACCGCCGACGTCGTCGTCATGGCCGCCGCCGTCGCCGACTTCCGGCCGGCGAACCGGGCCGAGCACAAGATCAAGAAGTCCGACGACCAGCCGGACCCCGTCATCACCCTCGACCGCAACGCCGACATCCTCGCCGAGCTGGTCCGCGCCCGGCGGCCGGGCCAGGTCGTCGTGGGGTTCGCCGCGGAAACCGGCGACGAGCACGGCGACGTCCTCGACCACGCCCGCGTGAAGCTCAAGCGCAAGGGCGCCGACCTGCTGGTCGTCAACGCGGTCGGCGACGGCAAGGCGTTCGGCACGGAGGACAATTCGGGCTGGCTGCTCGGTTCCGACGGCACGGAAATCCCCATACCCCTCGGCGCGAAGGCTGAACTGGCGTCCACCCTGTGGGACGCTGTTGTGAGCTTCGTGAAGCGTTGACGGTCGCTCGAGCGATAGTCAGTACGCTTGCACAGGTAAGGGGTGCCTAAGTTTCGGGGCATCCGACGACAAGGTGAGGAAGTGACGGCCACGGTGACCGCGTCTAGCAGCAGATTGTTCACCTCGGAGTCGGTGACCGAAGGGCACCCCGACAAGATTTGCGACGCCATCAGCGACTCGATCCTCGACGGTCTGCTGTCGAAGGACCCGCGCAGCCGCGTCGCGGTCGAGACCCTGATCACCACCGGCCAGGTGCACGTCGCCGGCGAGGTGACCACGGAGGCGTACGCCGACATCCCCACGATCGTCCGCGACGTCATCCTGAAGATCGGGTACGACTCCTCCGCCAAGGGTTTCGACGGCAACTCGTGCGGCGTCAACGTCGCGATCGGCTCGCAGTCGCCCGACATCGCCCAAGGCGTCGACACCGCGTACGAGTCGCGCGTCGAATCCGACGAGGACGAGATCAACCGCCAGGGCGCCGGCGACCAGGGCCTGATGTTCGGCTACGCCTGCTCGGACACCCCCGAGCTGATGCCGCTGCCGATCGCGCTGGCGCACCGGCTGTCGAAGCGGCTGACCGCGGTCCGCAAGGACGGCGTGCTGCCGTACCTGCGCCCGGACGGCAAGACCCAGGTGACCATCGAGTACGCCGGCGACCAGCCGGTCCGGCTCGACACGGTCGTCGTGTCCTCGCAGCACGCCGACGGCATCGACCTCGAGCGGATGCTCAGCGTCGACGTCAAGGAGCACGTCGTCGGCCCCGAGCTCGAAGGCCTGGGCATCGACACGTCCGGCGCGCGGCTGCTGGTCAACCCGACCGGCCGCTTCGTCATCGGCGGCCCGATGGGCGACGCCGGCCTGACCGGGCGCAAGATCATCGTCGACACCTACGGCGGCATGGCCCGCCACGGCGGCGGCGCGTTCTCCGGCAAGGACCCGTCCAAGGTCGACCGCTCCGCCGCGTACGCGATGCGCTGGGTGGCCAAGAACGTCGTCGCCGCGGGCCTGGCCTCCCGCACCGAGGTGCAGGTTGCGTACGCGATCGGCAAGGCGGCCCCGGTCGGCCTGTTCGTCGAGACGTTCGGGACCGAGACGGTCGACCCGTCGAAGATCCAGCAGGCCATCACCGAGGTCTTCGACCTTCGGCCCGCCGCGATCATCCGCGACCTCGACCTGCTGCGCCCGATCTACGCGCCGACGGCGGCGTACGGCCACTTCGGCCGGCCCGAGCTGGACCTCCCCTGGGAGAGCACGGCCCGCGCCGAGGCGCTGAAGAACGCCGCGGGGGCCTGACGCACGATCCGGTGAAGGCCACCTCGAAGCTCTTCGAGGTGGCCTTCCTGGCGTCCGGGGTGTCGGAGGGGTCTGGTAGAGATCACGGCGTGAGTAGTTCCGAGCCTGCCGCTCTCTGGGAGCTTCCGGAGAAGCCGCCTTCCGCTCCGGCGAAGGCGGCGCCCTCGCGCGCCCGGAAACCACCGAAGCCGGGCCAGAAGGCCAAGGGGGCGCAGTCGCCCGCGCCTGAGCGGCCGGTGGCGCGGATCGTCGTCGACATCCCGCTGGCGCACCTGGACCGCACCTTCGACTACCTCGTGCCGGAGAAGCTGCACGAGACGGCGGTGCCGGGGTGCCGCGTCCGCGTCCGGTTCGCCGGGCAGCTCGTCGACGGCTACCTGATCGAGCGCGGCGAAACCAGCGACTACGGCAGCAAGCTGGCGTTCCTCGACCGCGTGACGTCGCCCGAGCCGGTGCTGCCGCCGTCGTTGCACACGCTGTGCCGGGCGGTCGCCGATCGCTACGGCGGCACGTTGTCCGACGTCCTGCGCCTGGCGATCCCGCCGCGGCACGCGAAGGCCGAGGGCGAGCCGCCCGTTCCGCCCGCGGCCGTTCCTGCCGCCCCGGACACCACGGCGTGGGCGCGCTACCAGCGTGGCCCGGCGTTCCTGGAGGCCCTCGCGGAGGGCAAGCCCGCGAACGCCGTCTGGCAGGCCCTTCCCGGCGAGGACTGGCCACGCCGGCTCGCCGAGGCCGCCGGTTCCGTGGCGGCCGCCGGCCGCGGCGCGGTGCTGGTGGTGCCGGACCACCGCGACCTGACCCGGGTGTACGACGCGTGTGCCGAGCTGGTGGGCGAGGACGCCGTGGTGGCGCTGATCGCCGGCCTCGGGCCCGCCGAGCGGTACCGGCGGTGGCTCGCGGTGCTGCGCGGCGCGGTGCGGGTGGTGGTCGGCACGCGCGCGGCGATGTTCGCGCCGGTTCACGACCCGGGGCTGTTCGCCGTCTGGGACGACGGCGACGACCTGCACCTCGACCAGCACGCGCCGTACCCGCACGTCCGGGACGTGCTGATGGACCGCGCGCACGCGGCGAAGGCGTCGCTGCTGGTGGGAGGCTTCGCGCGCACGGCGGAGGCGCAGCTGCTCGTCGAGTCCGGCTGGGCGGCGCCGGTCCTGGCCGAGCGCACGGTGCTGCGGTCTTCGGCTCCCCGCGTCACCCCGGTCGGCGAGGACTTCGACGTCGCCCGCGACGAGGCCGCCCGCGTCGCCCGGCTGCCGGCGGTGGCGTTCGAAGCCGCGCGGCAGGCGTTCGCGGCGGGGCACCCCACGCTGGTGCAGGTGCCACGGCGCGGGTATGTGCCGGGCCTGGCGTGCGGAAACTGCCGCACGCCGGCGCATTGCCGCCGTTGCGCGGGACCGCTGGCCCTGCCGGGCGGTTCGGTCGACGGGCAGCCGAAGCCCCCGGCGTGCCGCTGGTGCGGCGTCCCGGAGACGGCGTTCCGCTGCACGGCGTGCGGCTCGGTCCGCCTGCGCGCGGTGATCGTCGGCGCGAAGCGGACGGCGGAGGAGCTGGGGCGCGCGTTCCCGGGCATCCCGGTCCGCACGTCGGGGGCGGCGGAGGTGCTGTCGACGGTCCCGGGCAAGCCGGCGCTGGTGGTGTGCACCCCGGGAGCGGAACCGGTGGCCGAGGGCGGTTACGGCGCGGCCCTGTTGCTGGACGGCTGGGCGTTGCTGGGCCGCCAGGACCTGCGCGCGGGGGAGGAGACGTTGCGCCGCTGGATGGCGGCGGCTGCTCTGGTGCGCCCTTCGTCGTCCGGCGGGCGGGTCATCGTGGGGGCCGAGGCGGGGATGGCGGTGGTCCAGGCCCTGGTCCGCTGGGACCCGGCGTGGCACGCGAGCCAGGAGCTGGCGGAGCGCCGCGAGTTGGGCTTCCCACCGGCGATGCGGATGGCGAGCGTGGAGGGAAGTCCCGACGCGGTGGCCGGGTTTCTCTCGGACCTGCCGTTGCCGCCGTCCGGCGAGGTGCTGGGCCCGGTTCCGCTGGGTGAGATCGACGAAGAGGGCAACGCCGAGCGTGAACGGGCTTTGGTCCGCGTCTCGCGCGCCGAGGGCAAGGCGTTGTCGTCGGCCATCCACGCGGCCGCGGCCCGACGGGACGCCAAGAAGGCGACGGAACCGATCCGCGTCCAGCTGGACCCCCTGGACCTCATCTAGCAAGCCCGTGTCGACCCTCCCATCACGACGCAGCCCCGGTCGTCCGCGGCGACCAACTACCGGGTCAGGAGTCGTCGCCGACGACGAACAACGGGGACCGCGCCGTTCCTAGCATCGTCCCGCATGGGCAACCTCGACGACGTACACGCGTGGCTTGACGAGCGGCTTCCGGCGCTCCTGCAGAAATACGACGTCCCCGGTGCGGCGTGGGCCGTGCTGAAGGACGGGGAACAGGTCGACGGCGCCGCCGGCCTGCTCAGCAAGGCGACCGGGGTCGAGGCGACCGCGGACTCCGTCTTCCAGATCGGGTCGGTCACCAAGCTCTGGACCAGCACGCTGGTCCTGCAGCTGGCCGACGAAGGAAAGCTCGACCTCGAGCAGCCGGTCCGCAGCTACCTGCCGGAGTTCCGCATCGGCGACGAAGCGGCGGCGGCGCGAATGACCGTCCGGCAGCTGCTCAACCACACCGCCGGGTTCGAAGGGGACATCTTCACCGACACCGGCGTGGGTGACGACTGCCTCGAGAAGTACGTCGCGACCCTGCACGACGTGCCGCAGCTGTTCCCGCCCGGCGAGCAGTTCTCCTACAACAACGCCGGCTACTGCGTGCTCGGCCGGCTCGTCGAGGTGCTGCGCGGGAAGCCCTACGACGCTTGCCTGCGCGAGCACCTCATCGCTCCGCTGGGACTCACCCACACCGCGACCGGGCCGTACGAGGCGATCCTGTTCCGCGCCGCGGTGGGCCACGTCGAGCCTGAGCCGGGCGCCGGGTACGTCCCGGCGCCGGTGTGGGCGATGGCGCGGTCGAACGCGCCGGCCGGGTCGATGCTCTCGATGCGGCCGCGCGACCTGCTCGCGTTCGCCCGGATGCACCTCGAGGACGGCCGCGCGGCCGACGGCACGCGGATCCTCGCTCCCGGAACCGCCGCGCGGATGCACGACCGGCAGGTGGACCTGCCCGAGCTGGGCCTGATGGGCTCTTCGTGGGGGCTGGGCTTCGAACGGTTCGACACCCCGGCGGGCACGATCATCGGCCACGACGGCAACACCATCGGGCAAGCCGCCTTCCTGCGGATGGTCCCCGAAGCCGGAGTCGCCGTGGCGCTGCTGACCAACGGCGGCGACGTCTTCCCGCTCTACCGCGACGTCGTGGGCCACGTCCTGGGCGAGCTCACCGGCGCCGGGCTGTCGGCCCTGCCCGCGCCGCCCGCGGAGCCGCAGCAGATCGACGCGCGGCGTTACGTCGGCACCTACTCGGCGCAGGTCTTCGACCTCACCGTCAGCCAGGACGACGACCGGCGGATCTGGATCGAGCAGGTCCCCAAGGGGGCCTTGATCGAGATGGGCGGGAAAGTCGAGCGGACCGAGCTCGTCCACTACCGCGACGACATGCTGATCCCGGTCGAAGCCGACCGCGGGATGCACATGCCCCACGCGTTCCTCGGCGACGACGGCACCGGGCACGCGCTGTACCTGCACCTCGGCCGCGCCGTCCGCCGCGCCGGCGCCTGACCTCCCCTCTGCACCCCGGAAAGTACGGAACGGAAACCGCCATGAAGCTGACCACTGCGGGAACTTACGGCCTGTGCCTCGGCCTGGCCGCGGCCGTGCTCACCGGGTGCGGGAGCGCCTCGGACACCAGCGGGAAGGCCGCGGTCGTCGACGGGGGCACCTTCACCCTCGGGCTCACGTCGGACCCGGGCAGCCTCGACCCGCAGATGAGCGCGGGCAGTGCGCTGTACGCGCTCACCCAGTTCGCTTACGACACGCTGGTCAGCGTCGACGGCAAGACCGGGGAGATCCAGTCCGAACTGGCCCAGACGTGGCAGGTGCAGGGCACCACGGTCACCTTGACCCTGGCCGAGGGCATCACCTGTTCCGACGGTGCCGCGCTCACCGCCGAGGACGTCGCCGGCAACCTCAACTTCGTCGCCGACCCGAAGAACAAGAGCCCGTTCCTCGGCACCTTCCTCCCGGGCGGCACCACGGCGAAGGGCGACAACGCGACCCGCGTGGTCACCCTCACCCTGACCCAGCCGGCGCCCTTCGTCCTCAATGGACTGTCCGGTCTCCCGATCGTCTGCCCGGGCGGCGCGGCGAACCGTGACGCGCTGAAGAAGTCCACCGCCGGTTCGGGGCCCTACAAGCTCGTCGAGGCGGCGCCGGGCGACCACTACACGTACGCGATCCGCGAGGGCTACACGTGGGGGCCGAACGGCGCCACCACCGCGACCAAGGGCCTGCCGAAGACGGTCGTCTTCAAGGTGGTCCCGAACGAGACGACCGCGGCGAACCTGCTGCTCTCCGGCGGCCTGAGCGCCGCGCAGATCGCCGGTCCGGACGCGGACCGGCTCGAGAAGGCGGGCCTGTTCACGGCCAAGACCCCGGCACTCGTGGGGGAGCAGTGGTACAACCAGGCCGCCGGCCGGGCCACGGCCGACCCGAAGGTCCGGATGGCGCTGACGCAGGCCCTCGACCTCGGCCGGCTGCAGAAGGTGCTCACCTCGAACCAGGGTGGCCCGGCGACCACGCTGGCCGCGAACGAACCGGTCGCCTGCCCCGGCGACTCCGTCTCCCGCGCCCTGCCGGCCGGCAACCCCCAGGCGGCAGCGGCGTTGCTCGACCAGGCCGGCTGGACGGCCGGACCGGACGGCAAGCGCACCAAGGCCGGTCAGCCGCTGGCCCTGACTTTCCTCTACCAGAACAACAACGGCAGTGGCGGTGACGCCGCCGCCGAGCTCGCGGTGCAGCAGTGGAAGGCGATCGGCGTCGAGGCCACCGCGCACAGCCAGGACGAGACGACGCTGACCGGCACCATCTTCGGGTCCGGAAACTGGGACGTCGTCTGGGTTTCGCTCAACGTCAGCTCCCCGGACCAGCTGGTGCCGTTCCTTTCCGGACCGGCTTCGCCGCAGGGCAACAACTTCTCCGCGATCGCCGACCCGGAGTACGACCAGGCCGTGAAGGCGGCCACGGCGATCCCCGGCGTGGCCGGGTGCCGTGACTGGCTCGCCGCGGAGTCGGGGCTGATCGCCCGGGCCGCCGTGGTGCCGTTCGCCGGGAAGGTCGTGCGCACGTTCGGCAAGGCCGCGGAGTTCCAGACCCCCGGACAGCTGATCCCGACGAGCATCCGCATGCTGGCGAAGTAGGGCGGCCGACATGTCCTTGACCCTGATCGCTCCCGAACCGCCGGCGGATCCCGCGCGGGCGCGGCCGTGGGCCCACCCGTGGGTGCGGTTCGGCGCCCGGCGCCTCGGGCGGCTGCTGGTCTCCCTCTGGGTGCTGGTGACCGCGTCCTTCGCCATGATCCACCTCATTCCGGGGGACCCGGTCCGCGCGGCGCTCGGCCCGACCGCGCCGGCGGACCTGGTCGCGGCGCGAAGGCACTCCCTGGGGCTGGACGACCCGTTCTTCGTGCAGTACCTGCACTACCTGAAGGGGTTGTTCACCGGCGACCTCGGCACCTCGCTGGCTTCGCAGCTCCCGGTGTCCGATGTCGTCGCGCAGCGCCTTCCCGCCACGCTTTCCCTGGCCGTGCTGGCCTTCCTGGCGGCCGTGGTGGTGGCGGTCCCGCTCGGGGTGGCGACGGGGGTGCTGACCCGGCGCGGGCACGGCCGCCGCACCGAGCTCGTCTTCACGACGTCGAGCATCGTCCTGTCGACGGTGCCGGACTTCCTGATCGGGGTCGCGCTCGTCTACGTCTTCGCGATCCGGCTCGGGTGGTTCCCGGTCGCCGGCGACGACTCCGCGGCGTCCTACGTGCTACCGGTGGTTTCCCTGGCGATCGGCCCGGCGGCGATCCTGGCGCGCATCGTCCGGGTGGAGATGGTGGGTGTGCTCGAAGCGGACTTCGTGCGCACGGCCCGGGCCAAGCGGCTGCCCGCCCGGACGATCTACCTCGGGCACGCGTTGCCGAACGCCGTCACGGCCGCCCTGACGCTGGGCGGGCTCCTGCTGAGCGCCATGGTCGCCGGCACCGTGCTGGTCGAGAACGTCTTCGCCTGGCCGGGACTCGGCAGCACGATCGTGCAGTCCATCCTCGTCAAGGACTACCCGGTGGTGCAGGCGATCGTCCTCCTCTACGGCCTCGGCGTGCTCCTCACCAACCTCGTGGTCGACGTGGCCCTGGCCCTGCTCGATCCGCGTTCGACGATCCGGGAGGACTGAGCGATGCACGGACGCTGGGCGCGGGTCGTCCGCACCCCGCTGGGGCTCACCGCGACGGCGCTCGTGGTCGCCGTACTCGCCTTGGCCTGCTTCGGGCCCCTGCTGTGGGGAGACGGTGCCGACGCCGTGGACACCGACGGCCTCCTGGCGCAGCCGTCGGCGGACCACTGGGCGGGGACGGACAACCTCGGCCGGGACATCCTGCTGCGGGTGCTCGTCGCGTCGCGGCTGTCGATCGCGCTGGCGCTGCTGGCGATCGTCATCTCCGTGGTCGCCGGCCTGGTGCTCGGCTCCGCGCCGTTCGTCCTCGGCCGGCGGTCCGGACGGCTCGTCTCGGCCGCGGTCAACATCGCGGTCGCCTTCCCGGGGCTGCTGCTGGCGCTGTTCTTCGCGGTCGTGTTCGGGGCCGGCGCGACCGGGGCGGTGCTGGCCATCGGGCTGGCGGGCGCTCCCGCGTTCGCCCGGCTGACGCAGACCCTGGTGGCGGGGGTGGCGGCGCGGGACTACGTCGCGGCCGCCCGCACGCTGGGGATCGGCCGGTTCCGCGTGCTGCTCCGCCACGTCCTGCCGAACGTCGCCGAGCCGCTGGTCGTCAACGCGACCATCGGAGCCGGCAGCGCGCTCCTGGCGTTCGCCGGGCTGTCGTTCATCGGGCTCGGGGTCCAGGCACCCGCCTACGACTGGGGGCGCCTGCTCAACGATGGCACCGGTGCCCTCTACGTGAACGCGGCCGCGGCGCTCGTGCCCGGAGCCGCGGTGCTGCTGGCCGGCCTGGCGTTCAACCTCTTCGGCGAATCGGTCGCCAAGGGGCTGGGTGTCTCCGTGGGTGCCGGTGTGCGGGCGCTGCCCCGACTGCGCGCCGGCGCGCCGCGCGAGACCGGGCCGGCCGGCGGGGAACCGCGGATGAACTCCTACCAGGCGGTGCTCGAAGTCCGCGATCTCGAGGTCACCTTCCCCGGGCCGGCCGGTCCGGTGCGGCCGGTCCGCGGGGTCTCCTTCCAGGTGGGCCGCGGCGAAGCGGTGGGGATCGTGGGGGAGTCGGGGTCCGGCAAGTCCCTGACCGCGCTCGCGATCACGCGGCTGCTCGGTGACCACGCCCGGGTCGCCGCGTCCCGGCTGGAACTGCTGGGGGACGACCTGCTGGCCCCGGACACGGCGGTTCAGCGCCGGATGCTGGGCACGTCGCTGGCGATGGTCTTCCAGGACCCGATGACCGCGTTCAACCCGACCCGGCGGATCGGCGGCCAGCTGGCCGAGGTGGCCACCCACCACCAGGGCCTGAACCGCCGGGCGGCGATCGCCCGCGCGGTGGACCGGCTGACCGCGGTGCGCATCCCCGACGCGGACAGCCGCGTCCGGCAGTACCCGCACGAGTTCTCCGGCGGGATGCGCCAGCGGGCGATGATCGGCATGGGGCTGATGGGGACGCCGGCGCTGATCGTCGCCGACGAACCGACCACCGCGCTCGACGTCACGGTGCAGCAGCAGGTGCTCGACCTGCTCGCCGCGATCCGCGCGGCGGACGACGTGGCCCTGATCCTGATCAGCCACGACGTCACCGTGGTCGGCGAGGTCTGCGACCGGGTGCTGGTGATGTACGCCGGGCGGATCGTCGAAGACCTGCCGGCCGCCGAGCTGGCCACCGCCGCCCGCCACCCCTACACCCGGGCGCTGGTCGCGGCCGTACCGGACATGACCACCGATCCGGCCGTGCCGCTCGCGACGATCCCGGGCCGCCCGGTGGCCCCGGCCGACGTGCCGGCCGGCTGCGCCTACGCCGACCGGTGCCCGCTCGCCGACGCCCGGTGCCGGGCCGAGGACCCGCCGCTGACCGGCGACGCGGCGACCCCGGGCCACCACCGGGTGGCGTGCTGGCACGCGGGGGAACCGCTGCCGGCCGACCACCGTCCCGACGAGCTGGTGGAGTCCCCGTGAGCGAGCTGAGCTTCGAAGACGTCACGATCCGCTACGGCCGCACGACAGCCGTGGACCGGGTCAGCCTGACCGTGCCGGCCGGCACGGTGGTCGGCCTCGTCGGCGAGTCCGGGTCGGGCAAGTCCACGCTCGCCCGGGCCGCCGTCGGCCTCGCCCCGCTGACGGGTGGCCGGATCACGCTCGCCGGCGAGCCGGTCCCCACCCGGGGCCGGCCGCGTCCGCTGCAGATGGTCTTCCAGGATCCCTACTCCTCGCTCGACCCGCGGATGACGGTGGGCGAGAGCGTGGCCGAGGCCATGCCCCCGGGGAGCTCGCGCGCCGGCCGGCGCGCCGAGGTCGGGCGGCTCCTCGAACTCGTGCACCTCGATCCCGTCTGCGCCGGCGCCGTCCCCTCGCGGCTTTCCGGCGGCCAGCGGCAGCGGGTCGCGCTGGCCCGCGCCCTGGCCGCGCGCCCGCGCGTGATCATCGCCGACGAGATCACCTCCGCCCTCGACGTCTCCGTGCAGGGCACCGTGCTCAACCTGGTCCGCGAACTGCAACGCGAGCTCGGTCTGTCCATGTTGTTCATCTCGCACAACCTCGCGGTGGTCCGCTACGTCGCCTCGCACGTCGCCGTGATGCGCGGCGGCCGCATCGTCGAGCAAGGCCCCACCGGGCGCGTGCTCACCGAACCCGGTCACGACTACACGCGCGAACTGCTCGCCGCCGTACCGGGCAGCCGCCGCCGTCCGGCCAACCAGGGCGGAGGGACGGCGTGACGGGCACCAGAGCGACCGCGGACCCGGTGGCCGACGGCGCGGGCCGGGCCGCGGCGGACGCGGCCCGGGTCTCCGGTGTCGTGGTGCGCGAACTCACCGAAATCCGGGAGCTGACCGAGGTGGTCGGCCTGCTCGCCGCCATCTGGGGACGTCCGGCGAACCCTCCGATGACCATCGAGCTGTTGCGCGCGTTCACCAAGGCCGGCAACTACGTCGCC
The DNA here is from genome assembly GCF_040682775.1 of Amycolatopsis sp. NPDC051106. Lineage (NCBI taxonomy): Bacteria > Bacillati > Actinomycetota > Actinomycetes > Pseudonocardiales > Pseudonocardiaceae > Amycolatopsis > Amycolatopsis sp. NPDC051106. The sequence goes on from NZ_JBFBBQ010000083.1 coordinate 34,804, forward strand.
GGGGCCTTCGACGCCGATCGGCTGGTGGGAGCCTGCGTGGGGTTCTTCCACGACCCCGCGGACGGGGCGCTGCACAGTCACATCGCCGGCGTTTCGGCGGAGGCGGCCGGGCGGCGGATCGGGTTCGCGCTCAAGCTGCACCAGCGGGCGTGGACGCTGCGGCGGGGCGTCTCCGAGATCGCCTGGACCTTCGATCCGCTGGTCGCCCGCAACGCCTACTTCAACCTGACCAAGCTCGCCGGGCGAGCGGTGGACTACCTGCCGGACTTCTACGGGCCGATGGCCGACGCCATCAACGGCGCCGAGGACTCCGACCGGCTCCTGGTGCGCTGGCGGCTGCGCGACCACGGCGTGGTCCTCGCGAGCACCGGTCACCGCACCGGTGCCGTCGTGGCGGACGAGCTCGCCGCCGGCGCCGTCGTGGCCCTCGGCATCGCCGGCGACGGCCGTCCACGGGCCGGTGGGCTCGACGGCACGACCTCACTCGTCGCCGTGCCTCCCGACGTCGAAAAGCTCCGGGTGAGCGATCCGGGACTGGCTCGGCACTGGCGGGCCGCGGTGCGCGAGGCCCTCACCGGCCTCGCCGCCCGCGGCGGCCGGATCGACGGCTTCGACCGGGCCGGCTGGTACCTCGTCCGGCGGTGACGCCGAACGGGAGCACGCCCGGCGCGTGGCGTGCTCCCGCTCGGGATCAGCCGGTCGCCAGCACCTTCAAGCGCGAGATGTCCGCGCTGAACTGGTCCTGGTCGATGGGCGAAGAGCTGTACTGCCAGAACGTGTAGAAGCCCCAGTTGTACGGCAGCGTCCCCGCCGACGACGCGTAGCGCGCCACCCACAACGGGTTCGTCGAGCTGAAGTCGCCTGTGTTGCCGGTGCACTGGCTCCACCAGCTCGTCGCCGTGTAGATCACCGGCCAGCGGGTCGTCTTCGCGTGGTACTCGTCGCTGAACGCCTTGATCCACGCCACCATCTGGGCCGGCGTCTTGCCGTAGCACGCGTTGTTCGGCCCCCACTCGATGTCGAGCGTCCCCGGGAGCGTCTTGCCGTCCTTCGACCAGCCGCCGCCGTGGGCGACGAAGTAGTCGGCCTGGGCCGCGCCGCCCGAGGTGTCCGGACGGCCGTAGTGGTACGCGCCGCGGATCATGCCGACGTTGTACGACCCCGTGTACTGCTGGCTGAAGTACGCGTTCTGGTAGCCGGTGCCCTCGGTCGCCTTGACGTAGGCGAACTTCTTGCCCGCGCTCCAGTACGACGCCCAGTTGACGTTGCCCTGGTAGGAGCTGACGTCGATGCCGGGGACGCTCGCGTCCACCGACGCCGGCGCCGGCCCCGCCGGGGCCACGCCGTCGTGGGCGCGGATCGCCGCGCCCATTTCGTGGTTGTTCGACGCGTCCTGGTCCGGCAGGCCCGGCGCCGCCGAAGCGCCGGGGGCGGTCACGACCAGCAGGGAGGCCGAGACCGCGACAGCGGCGCCGAGCAGGCGGCGCCATCTCCGTGGTGCAGTCATCTTCGGTTGTTCCTTTCGTTGCCCTCGCGGATGCGCGGTGTGCAGGCCGCGCCGCATGATTCTGTTACAGCGAGTACCACAACGTCACTGCTCCATGTGAAGCAATTTCGAAGTCTGGGGAAACTTGTAAAACTTTGACAAACCGGGTGAATCGGCCCGATCCGCGCCCTTTGGCGTCTTGAAGGCGCCTGGTCGGAGGGGCAGACTCGCCCGCATGCCGTCGCACAGATGCCGCCGAGCCCTCGTCATCGCGGCCACCGCCGCGCTCGCCACCACCGTCGCGGCCGGGCCCGCCGTCGCCGCCACCCCCACGCCGAAGTCCCCGGTCGCCGTCGGCTTCGGAGGCGCCGTGGCCAGCATCGACGCCGACGCCACCGCGATCGGCACCCGAGTTCTGCGCGACGGCGGGAACGCCGTCGACGCGGCCGTCGCGGTCGCCGCCGCGCTCGGCGTCACCGACCCGTTCTCCGCCGGCGTCGGCGGGGGCGGCTTCTTCGTCTACTACAACGCGAAGACCCACCGCGTCCACACGCTCGACGGCCGGGAGACCGCGCCTAAGACCGCCGACGCCAACCTGTTCGTCGAGAACGGCCAGCCGCTGCCGTTCAACGACGCTGTCACGAGCGGGCTCAGCGTCGGCGTCCCCGGCACGCCCGCGACGTGGTCCGAGGCCCTGCGCAAGTGGGGCACGCGCTCGCTGGCGAAGTCGCTGAAGCCCGCGGAAGACCTGGCGCGCAAGGGATTCGTCGTCGATTCCACGTTCCAGACGCAGATCGCGAACAACGCCGCGCGGTTCTCCGCGTTCCCGTCGACGCGGTCGCTGTACCTGCCCGGCGGCGCGCCGCCGGCCCCCGGGACGGTCTTCCGGAACCCCGATCTCGCCGCGACGTACGCGCAGCTCGAGCGCCACGGCGTCGACGCGCTGTACCGGGGCCCGATCGGCGCGGACATCGCCAAGACCGTGCAGCAGCCGCCGAAGGACCCAGCCTCGACGCTGAACGTGCGCCCCGGCCGGCTGACCGCCGCGGACCTCGCCGCCTACCGTGCCATCGAACGCACCCCGACCCACGCGACCTACGAAGGCCTCGACGTCTACGGCATGCCGGCGCCGTCTTCGGGCGGGCTCACGGTCGGCGAGGCGCTCAACATCCTCGAGAACTTCGACCTGAAGCACGCCAGCAAGGCCGACTACCTGCAGTACTTCCTGGAGTCGACGCGGTTCGCCTTCGCCGACCGCAACCGCTGGATCGGCGACCCGGCGTTCGTCGACGTCCCGGCCAATCAGCTGCTGAGCCAGCGCTTCGCCGACTCGCGGGCGTGCCTGATCTCGAAGGACAAGGCCGCGACCAGCCCGGTCGCCCCCGCCGACCCGAAGCACCCCACCCCGTGCGCGGCGGGCACGACGGCCGCGCCGACGCCGTACGAGGGCGAGAACACGACCCACCTGACGGTCGCCGACAAGTGGGGCAACGTCGTCGCCTACACGCTGACGATCGAGCAGGAGGGCGGCAGCGGGATCGTCGTGCCGGGCCGCGGGTTCCTGCTCAACAACGAGCTGACCGACTTCTCGTTCACGCCGGTGACGCCGGGCGTGCCCGACCCGAACCTGCCCGGCCCGGGCAAGCGGCCGCGCTCGTCCATGGCGCCGACGATCGTGCTCGACCACGGCCGCCCGTTCTTCGCGACGGGCTCCCCGGGCGGCGCGTCGATCATCACCACGGTCCTGCAGGTGATCCTCGGCCGCCTCGACCGCGGGCTGTCGCTGGAAGACGCCATCGCGGCGCCGCGGGCGTCCCAGCGGAACTCGGCGGCCGCCCAGGTCGAGCAGGCGTTCCTGGACCAGCCCGAGACGGCTGACCTGAAGGCCCGTGGCCAGGGCTTCTCGACGGCGCCGGCGGAGATCGGCGCGGCGACCGGCGTGGAGCGCCTGCGTGACGGCCGCTGGCTGGCGGCGGCGGAACCGGTCCGGCGCGGCCAGGGCGCGGCCCAGGTGGTGTGGCCCACCCGCTGGTAACTCTCGGCCCCAGCGCCCCAATGTGGCGTTCGGTGCGTCAGACGCACCGAACGCCACATTGGGTGCGTCCCACGCAACCAACGCCACATTGGGGCGCT
>NZ_JBFBBQ010000084.1:0-20183 GCF_040682775.1 Amycolatopsis sp. NPDC051106
GCCCACCAGGCCGCGGCCGGCGCCGCGGTGGCGGCGGGCGAGCGGATGCTGGCGCACGGCCGGATGTGCTCGGTCGTCGGGCAGCCGCGCTCGGGGACGCTCGGGCCGGAGGGCCGGGCGTGGCTGGCGAGGCTGGAGGCGGCGGCGACCTGCCTGACGGGCCGGGGCGACGCGGAAAAGTGGGCGGCCGCGGCGGAGGCGTTCGGCTACGGCGCCGTGTACGAGCAGGCGATCTGCCGCTGGCACGAAGCCGAAGCCCTGCTGGCCGCGGACAAGGACGCGAACGCCGCCCTCGAGGCGGCTCACGCGGTGGCGCTGCGCCTGGGCGCGGTTCCCCTGCGCGACGCCGTCCGCGACCTGGCGCACCGCGCCCGGGTCGAGCTGCCGGGCGTGGCACCGGCGGCCCCGGTCCGCGCGGTCACCGACCCGCTGACCGACCGCGAGCGCGACGTCCTCGAGCGCGTGGCGCTGGGCCGCACGAACCGCCAGGTCGGCGAGGAGCTCTACATCAGCGAGAAGACGGTCAGCGTCCACCTGTCCCGCGTGATGGCGAAGCTCGGCGCGAGCCGCCGCGCGGAAGCGGTGGCGATCGCCTACGACCGCGGCCTCCTCACGGCCCCCACCGCCGAACACGCGTGATCAGGCCCGTAACTCGCGTGATTGAAGCCGGAACTCGCGTGATCAGAGCCGTGACGGCTTCAATCACGCGAGATCCGGCCCGGATCACGCGAGTTACGGGTTACGTCAGCGGGGGAGGCGGCGGAGGGCTTTGAGGCCCAGCGTCATGCCCTTCGACCACAGCGAACCCGGGACCCGCTTCGGCGGGCGGAGGGCCAGCCCGCGCTGCAGCGCGATCGACTGGGACTCCGTGTACTTCAGCAGGCCTTCGGCGCCGTTGCGGCGGCCGACGCCGGAGTCCTTCATGCCGCCCATCGGGACGCCGACGCTGCCGAACGTCGCCGCGTAGCCCTCGTTGACGTTGACCGTCCCGGCCTTGAGCCGCGCCGCGACCTCCCAGCCCGCGCGGCCGTTGCGCGACCAGACGCTGGCGTTGAGCCCGAACGGCGTGTCGTTGGCCCGGTCGATGGCCTCGGTGACGTCGGTGTAGCCGTAGATCGAGACGACCGGCCCGAACGTCTCCTCCGCGAACGGCACCATGTCCGGCGTGACGCCGGAAAGCACCGTCGGCTCGTAGAACAGCGGCCCGAGGTCGGGCCGGGCGCGGCCGCCGGTGAGCACCGAAGCCCCCTTCGCGCGGGCGTCTTCGACGTGCGCGGACACGGTCTTGAGCTGATCCTCGGACGTCAGGGACCCCATCTGGGCCTGGTAGTCCAGCGCGCCGCCGAGCTTCACCGCGGCGGTGCGCGCCACGAACGCCCGGGTGAACTCCTCGCGGATGGACTCGTGGACGTAGATCCGCTCGACCGACACGCACAGCTGGCCGGCCGAGGAGAAGCACGCCGTCACCGCGCCCGTCGCGGCCTTCGCGACGTCGGCGTCGGGCAGCACGATCATCGGGTTCTTGCCGCCGAGCTCCAGCGAATACGACGTCAGCCGCTTCGCCACCTGCCCGGCCAGCTCCTTGCCGGTCGGCGTGGACCCGGTGAAGCACAGGTAGTCCGACTCTTCGACCAGCGCGGTGCCGATCTTCGAACCGCGGCCGAGCACGATCTGCCAGGTCCCGGCCGGCAGTCCGGCCTCCTCGGCGAGCTCCTGCAGCCACAGCGCCGAGAGCGCGGTCTGGTTGTCCGGCTTCTGCACCACGGCGTTGCCGGCCGCGAGCGCGGGGAGGACGTCCATCGCGGTGAGGGCGAGGGGGTAGTTCCACGGTGAGATGACCCCGACGACGCCCTTCGGGTGCCGGATCTCGCCGGCGCGGGTCAGGCCGGGGATGACGCCGGCGACCCGGCGCGGGGCGAGGATCTTCGCGGCGTGCTTTCCGTAGTAGGCCGCGACCAGCGCGGTCGCGCTGACCTCGTCGAACGCGTCGAGCCGCGCCTTGCCGGCTTCGACCTGGACCAGGTCGAGGACCTCGTCCTGGCGGGCAAGCACCAGGTCGTGCAGCCGGGTGAGGACGCGGGCGCGCTCGGCGGGGGAGCGCTCCGCCCAGGCCCGCTGGGCCGTCCGCGCACCGGCGAACACCGCGCGGACGTCGGCGTCGGTGGCCTGGGGCAGCGTCGCGATCGGCTGCCCGGTGAAGGGGGCGTGCATGCGGATCGGCGCCGAGTCCGCGCCGCCGGCCACGCGGGCGACGAGCTGGGCCGCCCGCGCCGAGCCGGGCGCCCCGGCGACGCCGCCGACGGTCGGCGGCAAAGGGGTGTCTTCGACCGCGTTCGCGGGGGTCGTGCTGGTCATGACGTCTCCGTTCCGCGGCGTCCGGAGTCCGCACGACGCCGCGCAGGGGTTACCGACGAGTACACCATACCGTCGGTACGTCAGTTGTCCAGTCTGATATGAATAAGTTTCACGTATTGGGTGGGTTCAGCGGCGGGAGCTGGTAGTTCGGCTCGGTCGGCGACGGCTGGTCCGATCGGGGGTGCGACTGGGCCTGCGTCTCGCCGCCGTAGGGGTCGTCGAGCCGAGGGGACAGCCCGCCGGGCTCGGCCGGCGAAGGCTGCGGCACCTCACCGGACTGCGCGGGGAACGGCTGCGAAGGGGGCCCGCTCTGCGCCGGGAAGGGCTGGGAAACCGGCCCGCTCTGCGCGGGGAACGGCTGGGACGCCGGCGCGCCTTGGTATCCCGCCGGCCCGCCGGGGTACGGCTGTGCCCCGGGATGCTGCTGTGCCCCCGGATACTGCTGTCCGTACTGCTGCGGCGGCACCGGATACGGCCTCGACTGCGGCTGGTACGGCCCGCCGTACGACCCCGACGGGAATCCCATCGGCCCGGTCGCCGGCGCCCGCCGCCCGGCGAGCGCCGCGAGGACCAGCGTCACCGCGGCCAGCGCGCCCCCGCCCAGCAGGATCCAGAACCCGAGGCCGGTCGAGTAGGTCGAGGTGAGCGAGTCGTCCTCGGACTCGTAGCTCAAGGTCGCGGAGACGTCCATGCCGAGCATCCACACCGCCGCGGCCACGCCCGCGCCGCCGGCCACCAGGGCCGTCCGGGCAGCCGAGCGCACCCCGGTCCCCGCCGAACGCCGCGCGCCCGCGATCGCCAGACCGGCCCCGGCCAGCAGCACCAGCGCGCCGGCCGACAGCGGGATCCCGTAGCGCGCGACGTGGGTGTTCTCGTAGAACTTCTTGGCCTCCTCGCTGGGTTCGACGTCGAACGAGCGCGTCCACGCGCTGATCGTCTGGCTGCTCTCGGCCTTGCCGCCGACGACCTGCTCGAACTTCGTCTGCGGGAGGAACGACCCGGCCAGCACGAGGATCGCGGCGACGGCGCCGACGATCGCGGCGATCAGCCGGAAGCGCGCGGCGACGTCGGCCCGCGGCCGCGGCGGCTGTGCCGGGGGAGGGCCGTACGGGTTCTGGTACGGGCTGGCGGTCATCGGAGCTCCCCTCTTCCGGGGGGATTGGACCACGAATCCGCCTGGGGGATAAGGGGCATTCCAGCCCTTGCGGACGCGGCTGGTCAGCTTGGCCCAGTGGCGGCGTCCTGGTAGAGCAGCACCGCGATCCGCTTCCACTCCTCCAGCAGCTGCCGCCGCCGGTGCGGGTCGCCGCCGAGTTCGGCGTCCAGCGCCAGCCCGCGGGTCAGGTTCACGGTGAGCCAGAACAACATCTCCGCGCGTTCGGGCGGCAGGTCGCCGGCGACCTGAGTGACGTGCTCGAGCGTCGCGCGGCCGAGCGCGCGGTCGACCGGGCGGATGGCCGCGCGCAGCTCGGGGTCGGTGCGGGCGGCGACCCACAGCTCGGTGACGGCGGTCGAGAGAGTGCCGGAGTAACCCGTCCAGAGCAGGTCGATCGCCGCGGCGACGCCCGTGCCGCCGCTGGGCAGCTCGTCGAGCGACGCCGCGAGCTGGTGGCGCAGCTTCGTCGTCAGGTGCTCGACGGCGGCCGCCATCAGCTCGGCCTTCGCGGTGAAGTGGTGCTGCACCGCGCCCTTCGAAACCCTGGCGCGGGCGCAGATCTCCTGCACCGACGTGCGCGCGTACCCGACGTCCACCAGGCAGTCGATGGTGGCGTCGAGCAGCGCCGTGCGGGTCTGTTCACGCCGCTGCGCCTGCGTCCGGTGCGCTGCCTCGGTCACTTCGGCCTCCCTGCTTTACCTACAGGCCGGTACGGATGTACATTCCGGAGAGAACTTACATGCCGATCGTCATGTTTTCCAGCAGGAGGTCCCGTGCCGCTGAAACTCCCGAAGAGCTCCTGGAGCACGACCGAGCTCGACGACCTCCGCGAGCTCTCGCGGTCGTTCCTGCAGAAGGAAGCCGTGCCGCACCAGGAACGCTGGGCGGCGGAGAAGAAGGTCGACCGAGAGCTGTGGACCAAGGCCGGCGACGTCGGCCTGCTCTGCCTGTCCATCCCCGAGGAGTACGGCGGGGGCGGCGGCACCTTCGCCCACGAGGCCGTGCTCTACGAAGAGCAGGCCCGCTCGGGTGACAGCGCGTGGGGCGTGACCGTCCACAACGGAATCGTGGCGCACTACCTGAGCGCGTACGCCTCCGAAGAGAAGAAGCGCGAGTGGCTGCCGAAGATGGCCAGCGGCGAGCTGGTCGGCGCGATCGCGATGACCGAGCCCGGCACCGGCTCCGACCTGCAGGGCATCAAGACCCGCGCGGTGCGCGACGGCGACCACTACGTCATCAACGGCGCGAAGACCTTCATCACCAACGGTTTGCACGCCGGCCTGGTGGTCGTCGCGTGCAAGACCGACCCGGACGCGGGCGCGCAGGGCGTCTCGCTGATCGTGGTCGAGACCGACACCCCGGGCTTCCGCCGCGGCCGCGTGCTCGACAAGGTCGGCCTCAAGGGCCAGGACACCGCCGAGCTGTTCTTCGACGACGTCCGCGTGCCCGCCGCCAACCTGCTGGGCGACGCCGAGGGCCAGGGCTTCATCCAGCTGATGCTGCAGCTGCCGCAGGAACGGCTGATCATCGCCGTCACCGCGGTGGCCGGGCTGGAGGCCGCGGTCGATCTCACGCTGGAGTACACAAAGGAGCGCACGGCGTTCGGCCGGCCCATCTTCTCCTTTCAGAACACCAAGTTCACGCTCGCCGAGGCCGCGACCGAGGCCGCCGTCGCGCGGGCTTTCCTCGACCAGTGCATCGAACGCCACCTCAAGGGCGAGCTCGACGTCCAGGGCGCGGCGATGGCGAAGCTGTGGACCACCGAGCGGGTCAACAAGGTGGTCGACGACTGCGTGCAGCTCTTCGGTGGCTACGGCTACATGACCGAGTACCCGATCGCGCGTGCCTGGGCCGACGTCCGGATCTCGCGGATCTTCGGCGGCACCAGCGAGATCATGAAGGAAATCATCTCCCGCTCGCTCTGAAAGGACCGAACATGAAGGCAGGTCCGCTCGGCGGCCTGAAGGTGGTGGAGCTCGCGGGCCTGGCACCCGGGCCCTTCGCCACGATGATCCTCGCCGACCTCGGCGCCGACGTCGTCCGCGTCGACCGCGCGACCCCGGGGGAGGACGTGATCGGGCTGCAGACCGATCCGCTCGCCCGCGGCCGCCGGTCGGTCGGCATCAACACCAAGACGCCCGAAGGCGTCGAGCTGGTGCTGAAGCTGTGTGACGGCGCCGACGTCCTCATCGAGGGCTTCCGCCCGGGCGTCGCCGAACGGATCGGGCTCGGCCCCGACGTCGTGCACGCACGCAACCCGCGGCTGGTCTACGGCCGGATGACCGGCTGGGGCCAGGACGGCCCGCTCGCTTCGGCGGCCGGGCACGACATCAACTACATCGGCATCGCCGGCGCGCTCGAGCCGATCGGGCGCGCGGGGGAGCGGCCGGTGCCGCCGCTCAACCTGGTCGGCGACTTCGGCGGCGGCGGGCTGCTGCTGGCGATGGGCATCCTGGCGGCGCTGTACGAACGGAACACCTCGGGCCGCGGCCAGGTCGTCGACGCGTCGATGGTCGACGGCGCCGCGCTGCTCACCACGAGCCTGCACGGCATGGCCGCGGCCGGGCTCTGGGGCGGCGGCCGCGGCGACAACATGCTCGACGGCGGCGCCCCGTTCTACGACACTTACGAGACCGCGGACGGCAAGTACGTCGCCGTCGGCGCGATTGAGATGCGGTTCTGGGGCGACCTGGTCAAGGTCCTCGAGCTCGACCCGGATTCGCTGCCTCTGCACATCGACAAGACGCAGTGGCCTCGCCTTCGCGAGATCCTCGCGGCGGCGATCGGCAAGTACACGCGCGACGATCTCGTCGCGCGGGCCGAAGGCACCGACGCGTGCCTGACCCCGGTGCTCGCGCCCGGCGAAGCCGCATCGCACCCGCACAACGCGGCGCGCGGCACGTTCGTCGAGATCGGCGGCATGGTGCAGCCCGCGCCGGCCCCGAGGTTCGACCGCACCCCGCCGGAGACGCCGGAAGCCCCGCGCGCCAAGGGATCCGACACCGAGGCCGTACTCGCCGAGCTCGGCGTCACGGACCTCGAAGCTCTGCGTTCGGCGGGCGCGATCGCCTAGTCCTTCGCCAGGTCGGAGCGCACGACCGAGTAGACGACGTGGTCGCGCCACTCGCCGTCTCGGAAGCCGTAGCCGCGAAGGACTCCTTCGCGCGTGAAGCCGGCTTTCTCGAGCGAGCGCTGTTCGGCGCGGTTGCCGGCCTCGGTCGTCGCTTCGACCCGGTTGAGCTGGGTGTGGGCGAAGAGGTACTCGGCGAGCAGGCGCTGGGCTTCGGTGCCGTAGCCGTGACCACGCGCTTCCGGCGCCAGGACGAGGCCCGCGTTCCAGCAGTAGGACGTCGGCCCGGTGCGGCTGCGGTGCCAGGAGACGAGGCCGAGGACGCGGCCGCCGAGGGTGGGCACGAGCATGCCGGTTTCCGCGGTGAGCATGCCGGTTTCCTGCCAGCGGCGGCGCAGGTAGCCGGGATCGTGCCAGCCGAACCACTGGTGCTCCCCGGCGGCGACGGGATCGTTGGTCAGCCGTTCCAGAAGGTCGAGATCGCCTTCGGCCACGGGCCGGAGCACGACTCTCGGAACATCGTCGTCCATCGGGCGACCTTATCGGCCGCCCGACCGGAATCGCCCACGCACCACGGGATCCACCCGGTCGAGGCATCCCCCGTGATCAGGCAGGCATCACCCGTGTCTGGACGGGCATCACGGCCGGGGTGCCCGGCTTCGCCGTGTCGACCCCGCAATCACGCGAGTCGACCCTCTGATCACGCGTGATGCCCCTGCAATCACGCGAGATGCCTCTCCGGACACGGGTGATGCCCGCCTGATCACGTGAAGGTGCCGTGCCGGCCCGCTCCGCCGGCGAAGCGGGCCGCGCCGTCGACCGCCTCCGCCGCCAGCACACCCGTGCCCATCGCCGCCCGGAACTCGGCCGCGAGCGCGTCTTCCTCGGATTTCCCCCACTGCTCGAGGGCCGAGAGCCGGTCGCCGCGCAGGCACGCCTGCGGGAACGCCGCGATCCGCCGCGCCAGCTCCTGCGCCGCCGCCACGGCCTCGCCTGCCGGGACCAGGCGGTTCGCCAGGCCGATCTCCAGCGCTTCGGCCGCTTCGACCGGCCGTCCGGTCAGGATCAGGTCCATCGCCCGCGACTGGCCGATCAGGCGCGGCAGCCGGACCGTGCCGCCGTCGATCAGCGGGACGCCCCAGCGGCGGCAGAACACCCCGAACACCGCCGTGGCGTCCGCGACCCGCAGGTCGCACCACAGCGCGAGCTCCAGCCCGCCTGCGACGGCGTGGCCGTGGACGGCCGCGATCACCGGCTTGCCGAGCCGCAGCCGGGTCGGGCCCATCGGGCCGTCCCCGTCCGGGTGGGTGCGGTTCACCCGGTCGGTGCCGATCGCCTTCAGGTCCGCTCCCGCGCAGAACGCGCCACCCGATCCGGTGAGGACCGCGACGGCGGCGTCCGGGTCCGCGTCGAACTCGCGGAACGCCTCGGCGAGCGCGACCGCGGAGGGCCCGTCGACGGCGTTGCGGGCGGCGGGGCGGTCGATGGTGACCGTCGTCACTTCGCCGTCCCGCTCCACCAGCACGTTCCGGGTCATCGCCGCTCCTCGGGATCGGTCGGGGTGATCGGGGGTTGATCGGGGTGTCTTCGGGGCACGCCTTCCCTAGAGTATTGGCGTGGCCACTCCCAGGACGGGGACGGCGAGCCCGGGAGGAAGCGCATGTCGAGCGGCATGAAGAAAGTTCTCATCGTCGGTGTGGTCGCGCTCGTGCTCTTCTTCCTGATCACCCAGCCCACCCAGTCCGCCGACTTCGTGCACCGCGTCCTCGGCTGGCTCAAGGACGGCGCCGAAGCGATCGTGACGTTCTTCCGGTCGCTCTTTTCCTGACCACCCGGACCCTCTGACCGGCACCGCAACGGGCGGCGCCGGTCGTCACCCTGTGTGTTAGCGGACGGTAAATCACTGAGTGTCACGAATCTCGGAATTCGGACCGAACACTCGACCATCCGGGTGGATTGCAGCCGAAAACGCGCAGGTCGGCGAATTCGTGCCTGCCGGGGTCTGGCGAAGGAGACCACCCCGGCCCTACGGTGCTCACATTGCGTGATCGGGTGGTTCGCCCTCCCCCCGGAGACCCCCGGTACGCAGGCAGTTTCCACTCAGCAAGGTGCAGGTTGGTGCGTGCGGCACCACCGCGTGGGACAGGTGTCAGGGCCTGTCCGTCGGGGACCTACAAGGAGGCAGGGATGACCGGAGATCCCGGAGTGGACGCGCTGATCCGGCAATGGGCCGCGGAGCGCGAGCAGACCCCCGAAGAGCAGGAGGTCGACCGCATCGCTTCCGCGTGGCTGGCCGACGCGCCTGCGCAGGCTCCGGGCATCCCGGGCCAGCGGGCCCGATCCGGGCAGCAGCGGTTCGTCCCCGTCGAGTCGGCCGACCCCGGCTACCTCGACGCGATGCGAAGCCGGCTGCCCGACGTGCCGGAAGAGCTCCTCACCGCCGCCGCGGGCTGGTGGCAGATGGTCGGCGGCGTCGCCGAGGCCGAGGAGTGGTGGGACGCCGGACTCAGCCCGCTCGACCAGCGGGCCCTCGACTACCGGGCGGCCGGGCTCGCGCCCTCCGACCTGAGCCGCCGGCTCGGGCCGATGACCGTCCTGCAGCATCTCCGCCGCGGCAGTGCCCCGGCCTGGTGCGTCGCGCGGCTCGCGCGGCAGCAGAAGTCCGCCTGACCTCTAACTCGGCCGGGTGAACCGGTGTGGTGAGACGATTGCGGCGACCCGCGTAACGCTAACCTGCGCGGGCTCGTTGACAATTCGTCGACACACGCTGGAGGACCGGAGTTTCGTGCGCACCAGGACCGGAAAGAACGAGGACGACCCCGTCGACGCGAGCGTCGAGGAAGCCGCCCCCGCCGAACCGGCACCGGCGCCGCGTTCCCAGAGCGTGGCAGTGCTCACCCGGCTGATCGTGGTTCTCGCCGTGCTGGCCGTGGCCGGCGGCGGCATCTGGCTCGTCACCCGCGCGTCGACGCCGGAGGCGAGCCCGCTCACCACCGAAATCCCCGCCCTGCAGGTCAAGGCGGCCGACGTCCGCCCGGGGTCGGTCGTGCCGGCCGGCGGTGCCGTCGCGGGCGGGGCCGAGCAGCAGACTTCTCCCCAGCAGGCCCGCAGCACGGGACCGGCGACGCTGTCCCAGTGGGCGAGCCAGGTCGCCGCGGCGACCGGCGTCCCGGCGCGGGCGCTGCAGGCGTACGGCAACGCCGAGCTGGCGCTGCGCGCGGACCAGCCGAAGTGCAAGATCTCGTGGGCGACGCTCGCCGGCATCGGCCGGATCGAGTCCAACCACGGCCAGTACGCGGGCGCGGTGCTGGGCGCGGACGGCCGCCCGTCCAAGCCGATCATCGGCGTCCCGCTCGACGGCTCCGCGGGCGTCCAGGCGATCGGCGACACCGACGGCGGCCGCTACGACGGCGACGCGGGGGTCGACCGGGCGGTCGGCCCGATGCAGTTCATCCCGAGCACGTGGCGCAAGTGGGCCTCGGACGGCAACGGCGACGGCCTCGGCGACCCGCAGCAGATCGACGACGCGGCCCTGGCGGCGGCGCGGTACCTGTGCGCGGGCGGGCGGGACATGGCCGGCCCGTCGGGGTGGTGGGCCGGAATCCTGTCGTACAACAACTCGACGGAGTACGCGCAGAAGGTGTTCGGCTTGGCCGACGGGTACGCCAAGGGCGCCCAGTCGGTGCGCAAGCAAGGCTGACGAGCCCGGCCGCAGCCCCACCCTTTCCCGGCAGGGTTCCGGCAAAGTCCCCCGGCCCGCTGCCCGGCGCAGGTCGGCGGACGTCGCGCCCTGGGCAAACGTCTTGAATGAGTCATTCGCAACGTCCGGATCGCGGGCGAGTCGGCTGGGGCCCGGTGCACGGCAGCGGCGGAAGCCAGGCGGCTGAACCGCGACTTGCCGCGGCCCCGCCCTTCCCAGGGGGCTGACCTCGGATCCAGTCTATCGGCGGCCTCCGACAACGAGCCCGATCTCGCCGCATCCCGGCCGAGTTGTCCACAATCGCCCGGTGCTGGGGATAACCCGGACCCTCGACGTCCCGAATGGCTCATTCGGGACCTCCGAAGCCCCGAATGAGTCATTCGCGGCAAGCCGCCGACCTGGGCTGAGAGCCGGGCCACCCGGATCACAGTCGGCCGTCGGGCCTCAGCCGCCCAGTGCTAGCGTCGAGGCCGTGCCAGCTTCCCCTCCGCCGGCGGCTTCCCCCTGGGGACGCCGGATCGCGATCGTCGCGACCTGCGTGGTGAGCCTGCTCGTCTGCTGCGGGCTCGCCTGGTGGCAGTGGGACCGCTTCACCTCGGCGAACGGCACCTTCCAGAACCTCGGCTACGTCCTGCAGTGGCCGCTCTTCGGCCTGTTCCCGGCCTTCATGTTCTGGCGCATCCGCCAGCTGAAGCACAAGGCCGAAGCCCAAGGCGAAGCCCAAGCCGAAGAGCCCGTGCGCGAACAGCCCGAGGTGCCCGCCCCTCGCCCCCGTCCCGACGCCGTGAAAGCGGATCAGGACGAGGACGACGAGCTGGCCGCGTACAACCGTTACCTGCGCGAGCTGAACGCCCGCGACCAGCAGGCCGCAGAGTGAGGACGTCCCGATGACCACCAGCACCGAAGGTGCCGCCCAGACGGCGGTGCCGCTCACCGGCCCCCTGGTCCGGTTCCGCACCGCCGCCTACGTCACCGGCGTCGGCCTGCTCGGCCTCTGCTTCGTGATGGTGCTGCGGTACGGCTTCGACAACCCCACCCCGTCGGCGGTCTACTCGCCGATCCACGGCGTGCTCTACATGATCTACCTGGTGCTGACCATCGACCTGGCGATCAAGGCCCGCTGGTCGATCAAGGGCACCGTGCTCGTGCTGCTGGCCGGCTGCGTCCCGTTCGTCTCGTTCCTCGTCGAGCGCCGGGTGACGCACAAGGTCAAGGCCGGGCAGAAGCTGTAACCCGCCGGAACGTCAGCGCCACCAGGAACGTGCACGCCGCGAACCCGGCGGCGGTGGCGAACGCGGCGGTCATGCCGTCGACCGTGAGCTGAGCCCCGGTCGTGCCCGCCGAGCGGGTCACCGCGCCGAACACCGTGACCAGCACGGCGAGCCCGAGCGTGCTGCCGACCTGCTGCATCGTCTGCAGCACGCCGCCCGCGGCGCCCGCGTCCTCGTTCGGCACGGTCGCCATCACGATCACGTTGAGCGGCGCGAACGCGAGCCCGCCGCCGAGTCCCATGAGCAGCAGTGGCCCGAACAGCGCCGGGAAGTACGTGCTGTCCGTGGTGAGCTGGGCGAGCCAGACGACGCCGGAGACCATCAGCAGCGACCCCGTGATCGCCAGCGGCTTCGGGCCGTAGCGCGGGAGCAGCCGCGGCACGAGCCGGCTCATCGTGAAGATCAGCACCGCCATCGGCAGGAACGCGAACCCGGTGGCCAGCGCGGCGAAGTGCCGGATGTCCTGCATGAACTGGGTGAGGAAGAAGAACATCGACATCATGGCCATCGGGCCGAGGAAGAAGCTGACGTAGGCCGCGCTGCGGTTGCGGTCGGCGAACAGCCGGAGCGGGACCAGCGGCATCGCGGTGCGGGCCTCGATCGCGACGAACCCGGCCAGCAGCGCCAGCCCACCGGCGAGCGCGCCGAGCGTCACGGCGTTGCCCCAGCCGTCGGACGCCGCGTGGGTGAAGGCGAACACGAGCGAGCCGACGCCCAGGGTGCCGGTGACCGCACCGGGCAGGTCGAGGTGCGCGCGCCGGCGCTCCGGTTCGGGCACGAACCGCGGGGCGAGCAGCACGATCGCCAGGCCGAACGGGACGTTGATGAACAGCGCCGCGCGCCACGAGATCCACTCGGTGAGCAGGCCGCCGACGATCAGGCCGATCGCGAACCCACCGCTGGACATGGCGGAGAACAGCGCCAGCGCCCGGACGCGGGCCTTGGCCTCGGTGAACGTCGTCGTGACCAGGGCCAGGGTGCTCGGCCCGGCCATGGCGGCGCCGACCCCCTGCAGGACACGGGCGGCGATGAGCAGCGTGGCCGAGCCGGCGAGGCCGCCGGCCAGCGACGCGAGGGTGAACAGGGCGGTGCCCGCGACGAACATCCGGCGCCGGCCGAACAGGTCGCCGGCGCGGCCGCCGAGCAGCAGCAGCCCGCCGAAGACCAGGCTGTAGGCCGTCATCACCCAGGACAGGCCGGTGGCCGAAAACCCCAGGTCGGCCTGGATGCGCGGGAGCGCGACGTTCATCACGGTCGCGTCGAGGATGAGCATGAGCTGGCAGGTCAGGATGATCGCCAGGATCAGGCCGCTGCGGCGCGCCGGGGCAGGCTCGACCGCACGGTGGATCGTTTGCTGGGACAAGAGATACTCCCCCGAGGAGTAAGAGAAGAAGCGGAGATGTTCTCCGCTTGAGTACGATGCGATAATATGGAGAGTGTCTCCGGATGCGCAAGAGCATTCGGAGAATCTCTCCGGTTAAGTGGCGAGGAGGCCGGGATGCCGGGCGGTGAGACGGCGCGTCCGATGCGGGCGGACGCGCGACGCAACTACGAGCGCATCGTCGCGACGGCGAACGAGCTCTTCACCGCGCACGGCGCCGACGTGCCGCTCGACGACGTCGCCAAGAAGGCGGGCGTCGGAGCGGGCACGCTGTACCGGCACTTCCCGACCCGCGAGAAGCTCTTCGAAGCGGTCTACCGCGACGAGATCGAGGTGCTCGCCGACCGCGCGTACGCGCTGCACGAACAGCTACCGCCGTGGGAGGCGCTCGAGGCGTGGCTGACCGAGCAGGTCACCTGGGTCGTGGAGCGGCACAAGCTGGCCACGATCCTCAAGGAGTCGATCGACTCGGGCTCGGAAACCTTCCAGTACTGCCAGAAACGGCTGCGCGCGGCGACCGGGGTCCTGGTCGACACGGCGCGGGACGCGGGGCTGATCCGCCGGGACGTCGTCGGCGCGGACGTGCTGCGCCTGGGCCACGGCGCCGGCATGGCGGTGCGCAACTGCAGCCCGGAAGACGGGAAACGCGTGCTGGACGTGATCTTGGACGGCCTGCGCGCGTGAGACGCAGGCCGCCCGAGGGGATCAGCTGCCGATCCCGGTGAGGGATCGGACCTCCATCTCGGCCTGCTTCTCCGGGTCGGCCTTCGGCTTGCCGACGAGGGTGCCGACGAACCCGCAGAGGAACGAGAACGGGATCGACGCCAGACCCGGGTTCTTCAGCGGGAACCAGGCGAAGTCGATGCTCTTGAAGATCGCGTCCGGGGCGCCCGAGACGACCGGCGAGAAGAGCACCAGCACCAGGCTGGCGATCAGGCCGCCGTAGATGCCCCACAGCGTGCCGGTCGTGTTGAACCGCTTCCAGAAGAGCGAGTACAGCAGCGTCGACAGGTTCGCCGACGCCGCCACCGCGAACGCCAGCGCGACGAGGAACGCGATGTTCTGCCCGTTCGCCAGCACGCCGCCGACGATGGCCAGCGCCCCGACCGCGATCGCGGTCAGCCGCGCCACCCGGACCTCGTCCGCCGGTTCCGCCTTGCCCTGCTTGAAGATGTTCGCGTAGACGTCGTGGGCGAAGGACGCCGACGCGGTGATGGTCAGCCCGGCCACGACCGCGAGGATCGTCGCGAACGCCACCGCGGCGATGATGCCCAGCAGCAGGGTCCCGCCGACGTGCAGGGCCAGCAGCGGCGCCGCCGAGTTCTCGCCGCCGGGGGCGGCCTTGATCTCGTCCGCGCCGACGAGCGCGGCCGCGCCGAAGCCGATGACCAGCGTGCACAGGTAGAACAGGAACATGCACGCCGTCGCCCACACCACCGAGCGGCGGGCCTCCCGGGAGTTCGGCACCGTGTAGAACCGCATCAGCACGTGCGGAAGCGCCGCCGCGCCGAGCACCAGCGCCAAGGCCAGCGACACGAAGTCGAGCTTGGTGGTGCTGTTCTTGCCGTACGAGCCGCCCGGTTCCAGGAGCTTGTCGCCGAGCGGGCTGTTCTCCGCCGCCGAAGAAAGCAGGTTGGAGAACGAGAACCCGAACTTGCCGAACAGGAACACCGTGAGCAGTGCGCCGCACAGCAGCAGGATGGTCGCCTTGATGATCTGCACCCACGTGGTGCCCTTCATCCCGCCGACCAGCACGTACAGCACCATGACCAGGCCGACGACGCCGATCACCAGCGCCTGGCCGAGCTTGGAGTGGACGTTGAGCAGCAGCGCCACCAGGCCGCCGGCGCCGGCCATCTGCGCCAGCATGTAGAAGAAGGAGATCACCAGCGTCGACGTCGCCGCCGCCGCGCGGACCGGCCGCTGCTTCATCCGGAAGCTCAGGACGTCGCCCATGGTGAAGCGGCCGGTGTTGCGCAGCAGCTCGGCGATCAGCAGCAGGTCGACCAGCCAGGCGACGAGGAAGCCGATCGAGTAGAGGAAGCCGTCGTAGCCGTGGATCGCGATCGCGCCGGCGATGCCGAGGAACGACGCCGCCGACAGGAAGTCGCCGGAGAGCGCGATGCCGTTCTGGCGGCCGGTGAACGCGCTGCCCGCGGCGTAGTAGTCGGCCGTCGAGGAGTTCCGGCTGCTGGCCCGGTAGACGACGTAGAGCGTGATCGCCACGAACAGCGCGAACACGACGGTGTTGACCAGCGGGTTGCTGGCGGGCGTGCCGCCGTCGGCGAGCGCGGTCATCGGCGGGTCCCTTCCGGCAGGCCCGCGCGGGCCCGCAGCTCGGCCACGCGCGGGTCGACGTGGCGGCGCGCGTAGCGCAGGTAGAGCCAGGTGACCAGCGCGGTGCTGGCGAACTGGCCGATGCCGAGCAGGATGCCGACGTTGACCTGGCCGAACACCTTGGTGCTCATGAAGTCGTGCGCGTAGGCGGCCAGCAGCACGTAGGTCATGTACCAGGCGAAGAAGGCGAAGCTCATCGGGAAGACGAAGGCCCGGAACCGCCGCCGCAGCGAGACGAACTCGCGGCTGGCCTGGATCGCGGGGTAGTCGGGACCCGAGCGGGGAACGGGCCGGCGGTGCTGGCGGTGCTGACCGTGCTGGCCGTGCTGGCTGTCGGACGGGCGGTCCCCGGTGAACAGGGCCGGCATCTGGCCGGTCTCTTCGAGGGGGTTGCCCGCCGCGGGGCGCGCGACGTCGTACATGGGTGCCTCCGGCAGAGTGCCTCCGTGGCGGCGGGGCTCCGGGCGTCTGCGGACAGGGCGCCGGGCCGCCCTTGCGGACTGCGAGGCGCACATCGTAACTAGGCCGTCCGGCGGACACCGCAGGCGGCCGGTCGGCCTCGCGCACCGGGAAGGCGTGATATTCGTTTTCCTGTCGAAAGCATCGAATGATGCTGCGCTCCAAGATCACCGGCCGGCCACCCGTAATGATGAAAAGAATTGTGACGCGTCGTTATCGCATCCGGCGGAGGCTGCGGCGAACGGGGCAATCCCGCCGGTGGACCGTCGCAGCTGGTCACGCCGGGTAGTAAAAGTGCTCGTCGTAGCGCCGGAGGGTCGTCGCCCATGCGCGGGCGCGGTGGCGAAGATCCACTGGTCACCCGGGAGTCTCGTGAGGAATCACCAGGTCGGGGCATGTCGGCCCGCAACGCCACAACATCGGGCACATCTTGAGACTTGACCCACTCGATGGGGGTACTCAGTGTAGATCGTCCGAGGTACTATGCTGGACCGCATGGGCTAATCGGGTGACGTCCGGATGCCTGGGTGAGACTCATCCGGTAACCGGAATTCCCCCTTCGGGGGCAGTGAGGTCGAATGTCGGGGGCGGTTCTCGGTGCGGAAAGCACTTTTCGCAGGTCAGCGCCCGAGTGGGGAAGAGAATTGACCGGCCGGGTGCCGGGGGTACGATTCTTTGGCCCAGCTCACCGCAGCGATCGATTGGCACCGATAAAGTTGATCTCGACGACCGTGCAGAACGCAAGTTGCGCCGTGCACGTGCACAGTCCCTTGCACGGGACCGCGGGATGGTGCCTGCCCGGCGACGGGCGCGCGGTCGGCCGGGCGGCCGGGGACGAGCGAGGGCACCGGCGACGGGGCAGGGCACGGGCGGCACGGCCGTCCGGCGGCCCGCCGCGAGCCGGGACGCCGCGCCGCCGACGCGGATCCATGACGCCGGACAGGGAGTCACTCACGTGACCGTTGCAGGAGAAGGTCAGGTGCCGGTGGGGGAGCTGCTCGGCCGAGCACCCCGGCGGTCCAAGGGCAAGGACGCGTGGCGGGCCCTCGTGCGCTGGCGCGACTGGAGCCTGCCGGTCAAGCTTTCGGCCGTCACCGTCGTCCCCATCGTGCTCGCGCTGGTCCTCGGCATCACGACGATCGCCGGCCAGGTCGGCCGCTCGGACGAGTACCAGCGGCTCGACCGGCTCGTCGCGCTCGGCGGCCAGACCCGCGCGCTCACCGGCGCGCTGCAGCAGGAGCGCACGGTCACCGCGGCGATGCTGACCGAGGGCACCGTCGGCGGCACGCCGGAGCTGGCCGCGGCCCGCAAGGCCACCGACGCCGCGGTCGGGCCGTTCACCGCCGCGCAGGCCCGTGCGTCCGAGGTCGAGCCCGGCGTGGCCGGGGCCGCCGGCGCGGCCACCGCGCAGGTCAACAACCTCGGCTTCCTCCGCCGTCAGGTCGACGGCGGCCAGCTCGACCCGGCCCAGGCCGTCACCGCCTACTCCGGGACCACCGGTTCGCTGATCGGCCTCGACACCGCGGCCACCGCGGGCGCCGGCGACGGCACCCTCGGCGGCACGCCCGCCGGGCTGCACGAGCTGCTCGTCGCGGGCGAGCAGGTGTCGCTCAGCCAGGCGATGGTGTCCTACGGCATCGCCCGCTCCGTGCTGTCGCCGAGCGAACTGGCCACGCTGCGCGCCGCCGAGCTGCGGCTGGCCGACCGGCTCGTCGACTTCCGCTCCGCGGCGGGCGACACCCTGCAGCGCGACTTCGCGGCGATCGCCGAGGGCGGGCAGGCGCAGAGCCGGGCCCGGATGGTCGAGTCCGTGCTGAACGCGCCGGCCAACGCGGTGGACGACGCCTTCCGCGCCCTGTCGGCGGCCGACTGGAACACCGCGTCCTCGGCGATGCGGACGCAGATCAGCCAGGTCGCCGACCGGCTCGGCGCGTCGGCGTCGGCCACCTCGGAGCAGCTGGTCGACGACGCCAGCAGCAGGGCCGGCCTGCTCGCGGTGCTGCTGTTCGCCGCGATGGTGCTCGCCGTCGCGGTCGTCTTCCTCATCACCCGCCAGCTGCTGCGTTCGCTGAAAGCGTTGCGGCGCAGCGCTCTCGACGTCGCCGAGACCGCGCTGCCCGAGGCGGTCCGCAACATCCAGGAAGGCCGCGTGCAGGGCACGGCCGTGGTGCCGGTGCCGGTGCAGACCGAGGACGAGGTCGGCGAGGTGGCGCGGGCCTTCGACAAGGTGCACCACCAGGCGCTGCGGCTGGCGACCGAGCAGGCCGCGATGCGCACCGGCTTCGGCAGCGTCTTCGTCAACCTGTCGCGGCGCAGCCAGAGCCTGGTCCAGCGGCAGCTGCAGCTGATCGAGCAGCTGGAGCGGGACGAAGAGGACGCCGACCAGCTGGCCACGCTGTTCCAGCTCGACCACCTCGCCACCCGGATGCGGCGCAACAACGAGAACCTGATGGTGCTCTCGGGCGCCGAGCCCGGCCGCCGGTCCGGCAAGCCGGTCGGCACCACCGACATGCTCCGCGCCGCGGTGTCGGAAATCGAGCAGTACCAGCGGGTCCAGGTCCAGCCGCCGCCCCCGGCCCGGATCGTCGGCTACGCCGCGAGCGACCTCATGCGCCTGGTCGCGGAGCTGCTGGACAACGCGACGGCGTTCTCCGCGCCGGAGACGAGCGTGACGGTGGCGTCGCGGCTGGGCGAGGACGGCTCGCTCAACATCGACATCCTCGACAAGGGCATCGGCATGAACGAGGCCGAGGTCGCCGAGGCGAACACCCGGCTGACCGAGGCCGGGTCGGTCGACCTCGCCACCTCGCGCCGGATGGGCCTGTTCGTCGTCGGCCGGCTGGCCAGCCGGCACCGGATCGGGGTGTCGCTGCACGGCGGCAAGGACATCGTCGGCGTCCGCGCCACGGTCGTCGTCCCGGCGGAGCTGGTGACGGCGGTGACCGACGGCCCGCTGACCGGGCCGATCGGCGCGCCGCGGCAGCCGCAGGCGAGCCCGCCGGCGGGCAACCAGCTGCCGCGGCGCCAGGTCAACGGCCACTCCCGGCCGCGCCCGATGGTGCCGGAGCAGCCCACGATGGGGGAGGAGCGCTGGCCGTCGGCGAGCGACCTCGCCGGGCTGACGAACGGCCACCGGCCGGCCGACGTCCGGCCGCCGTCGGACCTGGAGATCTCCGGGACGGACCTGTTCGCGCCGCTGCCGAAGGACGACCCGGCCCCGCCGCCGCGTCCGACACTGCCGCCGGTGCCCGCGGTGCTGCCGCTGCCGGACCCGCCGCGCTCCGGCGACCTGCCTTCGGGCAAGGACCTGTTCTCCGCCAACGAAACCACGTTGAGCGACTGGTGGCAGCAGGCGACCGCGACGCCGGCTCCGGCCCCCACGCCGGCCCCGGACCGCTCGGAGACGACACCGATCTTCGACGAGATGCTGTCGGCGTGGTTCCGCGAGGACAAGCCCGCCGAGAAGCCGGCAGCCACCGCGGAGGAGGCGAAGCCGGCCGAGGCGGAAGAGGCGGTTCCGGAGAAGCCGGCCGCCGCGGGCGAAAAGCGCAGCTGGGACTTCGCGAGCGACGAGAACTTCCGGACGGTCCAAGCGGTCTCGAAGACGGAACCGACGGCGTTCACCGACGCGGGCCTGCCTCGCCGCCGCCGCGGCGAGCAGCTCATGCCGGGCAGCGCGACCCCGTCTCCGGCGATCCCCGCGGCGCCGGCGCCGGCCCGATCGGACCTGCCGGTCCGCGACCCGGCCGACGTGCGCGGCCGGCTGACCAGCTTCCAGCAGGGCGTGACCCGCGGCCGCCAGCAGACCCGCCGGGCAGCGGCGAACCAGCAGGCACCCGGTCGCCCGGAGGGGCAGCAGCCGGGGTCGGCGTTCCAGCCGGGCGCGCAGCAGGGAACGCCCACGGCCGCGGCCCAGCCGGAGGCTGCTCAGCAGCAGGCGCCCCAGCCGGGTACCCAGCGCCGGCCGGCACCCCAGCCGAACGGCCTGCCGCACCGGGACCAGCGAGGAGCCGCGCCCGCGCAGCAGCCTGGCGCGGTCCCGCCGAACGGCCTGCCGCAGGCGGGCCGGCAGGCCCCGGCGGCACAGCGCCCGGGCCCGGCGGCTCCGCAGCAACCCGTCGCCTTCCAGCCGGATGGTTCGGGGCGGCCGGACCAGCTCCCCGCGGCTCAGCCGGGGGAGTTCCGACAGAACGGGCAACCGGCTGCTCTCCAGCCGAACGGCTTGGCGCAGCCGGACCAAGCTCCCGCGGCTCAGCCGGGGGAGCGTCAGCAGCCTGGGCCGTCGTTCCAGCCGAACGGTTTGGCGCAGCCGGACCAAGCACCGGCGGCTCAGTCCGGGGAGCTTCAGCAGCCTGGGCAGTCGTTCCAGCCGAACGGTTTGGCGCAGCCGGACCAAGCACCCGCGGCTCAGTCCGGGGAGCTTCAGCAGCCTGGGCAGTCGTTCCAGCCGAACG
>NZ_JBFBBQ010000084.1:20280-38406 GCF_040682775.1 Amycolatopsis sp. NPDC051106
ACGGTTTGGCGCAGCCGGACCAAGCTCCCGCGGCTCAGTCCGGGGAGCTCCAGCAGCCCGGGCAGCAAGGTGCCCTCCAGCCCGGGCAGCAGGGCGACCGCCGGCCGGAGTCCGGCGAGCCGGCCGCTCGGCCGGAGCCCGGTCCGCTGCCGAGCCGGCAGCCCCGGCCGCCGGCCTTCGGCGGGCTGCAGCAGTCCGAACCGGCGCAATCCGGCGAGCGGCCGTCCCCGGCCTTCTCGGAGGGGCCGCTTCCGCAGCCGGGCAGCGCCGGGCGTCCCGCCGAGCCGCCCTCGACGCTGCCGTCCCGCCGGGGCGCCGCCGCGGCGGAAACTCCGGCCCCGCGGCAGGAAGAAGTCACCGCCGAGTGGAACTTCGGTCCCGATGAGGGCTGGCGAGCGGTGCAAGCGGTGTCCCAGTCGGCACCCGCCACGTTCACTTCGGCAGGATTGCCCCGGCGCCGTCGGGGGGAGCAGTTGCTCCCGGGCAGCGCCGGACCGCCCACCGGGGCCACGGCCCCCCGACCACAACGGGACGCACACGACGTGCGCGGCCGCCTGCGAAGCTTCCAGCAGGGCATCGAGCGCGGACGCCACCGCACCGCGCGGGCCGAGACCAACCACGAGACACTGGAGGGTGAATGACCTCGCCGAGTAGCGCACAGCCGTCGCAGAATCAATTCGGCTGGCTGATCAACGACTTCGCGGAGCGGGTGCCCGGCGTGGCCCACGCCGTGGTCGTCTCGGCGGACGGGCTGCTGCTGAGCGCTTCGAACCGGCTGCCGCTCGACCGGGCCGATCAGCTCGCGGCGGTCGCCTCGGGCCTGGTCAGCCTCACCCAGGGCGCCGCGCGGTGCTTCGAGGCCGGGGCGGTCAACGAGACCGTCGTCGAGATGGAGCTGGGGATCATGGTGCTGATGTCGATCAGCGACGGATCCTGCCTGGCCGTGCTCGCCGCGCCGAACTGCGACATCGGGCAGGTCGCCTACGAGATGACGATGCTCGTCGACCGGGTCGGCCAGATCCTGACCCCGGAGCTGCGCGCTCAGCTCCAGGGATCGGGTGGGTCGCTGATCGGCGAACCGGTGGGATGATGGCGCGATGAGCACGGGGTCCGGATTCGGCGGCGAACCACCCGAGGGGCAGCGGCCCCCCGGGAGAGAGGACGACGGCACGTTCGCCGACGTCCTCAACGGGTTCACCCTGGATTCCGGCCGTGCCCGCCGGAAGCGCAAGAAGAGCAAGGAGTCCCCGCCACCCCCGGCCGCCGGTGCGCACGCGGCCGCGGAACCGCCGGCGCCCGCGCCGTCGGCCGACCAAGGAGATCGAGTGACCTCTTTAGTCTCGCCCCCCGGCAGTACCGACGGGGACAGCCCCAGACCAGGCGGTTTGTTCGACCCGGGCCCGCCCAGCGGCGAGTTCGTCATGCCCGCGGTGTTCGAACAGCCGCTCGCGCCCGAGGAGCAGACGGCGATCGTCCGGCCCTACGCTTTGACCGGCGGCCGCACCCGGGCAAACTACGCCCTGGAGCTGGAGACACTGATCTCCGCGAAGGACTACGCTGCCACGGGTGGCTTCCCCGAGGTGGCCACGGAGCTGATCGAGTGCGTCTCGATCATGGAAGAGTGCCGGACCCCCCGTTCGGTCGCCGAGCTCGTGTCGGCCTTGCGGGTGCCCTTGGGCGTGGCCCGGGTGCTGATCAGCGACGCGGCGGACGCGGGGCTGGTCACGGTGCACAAGACGATAACGGGCAATGACGGCGCCGAGGCACATCTGGTGTTGATGGAAAGGGTTTTGAGTGGACTCCGTCGGCTTTAAGGCACCGCGGGACACCGCGCCCCCGACCATGACATCCGCCAAGATCGTGGTGGCTGGCGGTTTCGGTGCGGGGAAGACGACCTTCGTCGGGTCGGTGTCGGAGATCGTGCCTCTCACCACCGAGGCGATGATGACCGACGCGAGCGTCGGGGTCGACAACCTCGACCACACGCCGGGCAAGTCGACGACCACGGTGGCGATGGACTTCGGCCGGGTCTCGCTGGACGCGGACCTGATCCTCTACCTGTTCGGCACGCCCGGACAGCAGCGGTTCTGGTTCATGTGGGACGACCTGGTCCGCGGCGCGATCGGCGCGGTCGTGCTGGCGGACACCCGCCGGCTGGCCGACTCGTTCGCCCCGATCGACTTCTTCGAAGACCGGGGCCTGCCGTACATCGTCGGCGTCAACACGTTCGACGGCGTGCTGGAGCACGACATCAACGACGTGCGCGAGGCCCTGTCGATCGACCCGAACATCCCGATCGTCCGCTGCGACGCCCGGGACCGCGAGTCGACGAAGCAGACGCTGATCACGCTGGTCGAGTACGCGATGCGCCAGTGGATCGCGCTGCGGGCGGCCAAGAACCGCTGACGCCGTCCGGGCCCGGGGAAACCCCGGGCCCGACGCGTCACGCCTGGCGGTACCGCAGCAGCACGGCCTGCCCGTCGAACGTGCGTGACTCGACGAGGGTGAGGCCGAGCCGCGTCGTGCCTTCGGCGAACGGGCGCTTCGTGCCGCCGAGGACGACCGGGTGCACGAACACCAGGTACTCGTCGATCAGGCCGCGCGAGCCCAGCTCCGCGGCCAGGTCCGCGCCGCCCATCAGCAGCAGGTCCCCGCCCGGTTCTGCCTTGAGCGCGGTGACGGCCGCATCGAGGTCGCCGCCGACGACGCGGGTGTTCCAGCCGGGCTTTTCCAGCGTCCGCGAGAACACCACCTTCGGCGTCTCCCGCCAGACAGGCGCGAACGCGACGTCGTGCGGGTCGTCCGAGATCGACTCGGCGTCCGGCCAGTAGGACGACATCATGTCCCAGACCTTCCGCCCGTAGGCGAACTCGCCGCAGCGGGTGGTCAGCTCCCGCGAATAGCCGGACAGCTCCGGGCCCATCATCGCCCAGTCGAACTCGCCTTTCGGTCCCTCGACGCAGCCGTCCAGGGACGTGTGGACCAGGTAGACGATCTCGCGCATCTCGATCTCCTCGTGAAGGGTGTTCGCACCCGACGGTCGGAGGCGAGGACGTCGACCGGACACGGGCCCGCGACGTTTTCAGTATTCGTCGTGGCGGCGCCACCACGAGCCCGGCGCGTCGTCGCCGTGGCTGTCCTCTTCCCACGCCTCCTGGCGCCCCAGCGGCGTGACGTCGAGGTAGCGGTGCGAGGCCAGGAACATCTCGCCGCCGCGGCCGGAGGTGAAGTACGTCCGGTAGACGTCGTCGCCGTCGCGCAGGAACACGCTCACGCCGAACCCCGTGCCGACGCCGCAGTCTTCGGTGAACCCGGTGCCGTGCGCGGACACCCACGGCACGTCCCAGCCCATCCGCGCCTTGTACCGCTCGATCTCCGCCAGGGTCGCCGGCGCGACGACCTTGAGCGTGACGTCGCGGGCGTGCAGGTGGGCCAGGTGCGGCATGTTGTCGACGAGCAGGGAGCAGCCGGGGCAGCCCGCCTCGTCGCCGGGGTGCAGCATGAAGTGGTAGACGATCAGCTGACGGCGGCCTTCGAACAGGTCGAGCAGGCTGACCGGGCCGTCTGCGCTCTCGAAGGGGTACTTCGCGTCGAAGCGGACCATCGGCAGCCGGCGGCGCTCGGCGGCGAGGCGGTCGGCCGCCTTCATGTGCTCCTTCTCCTTGACCAGCAGCGCGTCGCGCGCGGCCTGCCATTCCTCCGGTGAGGCGATCTCGGGCAGGGTGGCGGTCATCGGTCGTCCTTTCCTCGGATGGAGCCGGTCAGGTCGTCGAAGCTGGAGGTCCAGCCCTCGTGGTGGCCGTCGCGCTCGGCGGCGGACGGGAAGCCGGTCTGGCGGAAGGTCATCTCGGTCTTGCCGTCGAGGCCGGCGAAGCCGATCGTCACGAGCGTCTCCAGCTCCTGGGCTTCCCAGGCGAAGGTGAACACGAGCCGCTCGGGGGCGCTGACCTCGCGGTAGACGCCGTGCATCCAGTGGTCCTCGCCTTCGGGGGAGCGGATGCAGGCGCGCCAGCGGCCGCCGGGCCGCGGGTCGAGGGTGACGGCGGCGCAGGTGAAGCCGTGCGGGCCGAACCAGCTCGCCAGGTGGTCCGGGTGCGTCCAGGCGGCGAACACGAGCTCGCGCGGGTCGTCGAAGACGCGCGTGATCTCCAGGTCAGGCATCGCCGGTCAAGCTCCTCAGGTGGTCCTCGAGCCGGTCGAACCCGCCGTCCCAGAACCGGCGGTAGGTCGCGACCCAGTCGGCGACGTCTTCCAAGGGTTTCGCCTCCAGCCGGCAGGGCCGCCACTGACGCGTGCGGCCGCGGGTGATCAACCCGGCCTGTTCCAGCACCTTCAGGTGCCGCGAAACCGCGGGCAGGCTCATCGTGAACGGCTCGGCGAGCTCGTTCACCGTCGCTTCGCCGGCCGACAGCCGGGCGAGGATGGCGCGCCGGGTCGGATCGGCGAGCGCCGAGAACGTCCGGCTCAACTGGTCAGTTGTCATTTCAGCACCTTGTTAATTAACGGATATGTTAAACATAGCGCCGAGCTGGACCATGTCAAGTCCTCTCGGGGTGCCGCTGAGATCCGCGTCACGGGTCTTCGGGTTTCCAATAGTAGGAAGCCAAAGTATTTTGGAGGGATGAGCAGTGAGCTGTACCGCCCCGCGCACCCCGTCCGGTTCGTCACGGCGTCGAGTCTCTTCGACGGCCACGACGCGTCGATCAACATCATGCGGCGGATCCTGCAGTCGCAGGGCGCGGAGGTCGTGCACCTCGGCCACAACCGGTCGGTCGACGAGGTCGCCACCGCGGCCATCGCCGAGGACGTCCAGGGTGTCGCCATCTCGGCTTACCAGGGCGGGCACGTCGAGTACTTCTCCTACCTGGTCGAGCTGCTGCGCGAGCGCGGCGCGGGCCACATCAAGGTGTTCGGCGGCGGGGGCGGGGTGATCGTGCGCGAGGAGATCGAGCTGCTGCACTCGCGCGGCGTCGCCCGCATCTTCTCGCCCGAGGACGGGTACGAGATGGGCCTCCCGGGCATGATCAACCTGATGATCAAGGCCTGCGACGTCGACCTCGCGGCCGAGGCCCCCGCGCTGGACAAGGTGCTCTCCGGCGACGTCGCCGCGCTCTCGCGCGTCATCACGCAGCTGCAGGCGGAGCAGCTTCCCGGCGAGCTGCTGAGCGGCCTCACCGAGGCCGCGGGCAAGCGCGAGGTACCGGTGCTGGGCATCACCGGCACCGGCGGCTCGGGCAAGTCGTCGCTCACCGACGAGCTGATCCGCCGCTTCCGCCTCGACCAGGAGGACAAGCTGCGGATCGCGGTGCTCGCGGTCGACCCGTCGCGGCGCAAGGGCGGCGGCGCGCTGCTCGGCGACCGCATCCGGATGAACTGCCTCGACGGCTCACCGGTGTACTTCCGCTCGCTCGCGACGCGCACGACGTCCGGCGAGATCCCGGCCGGGCTGAGCGAGGCGATCCTGGCGTGCAAGGCCGCCGGGTACGACCTGGTGATCGTCGAGACGCCGGGCATCGGCCAGGGCGACGCCGGGATCGTCGACTTCGTGGACGAGTCGCTGTACGTGATGACGCCGGAGTTCGGCGCCGCGTCGCAGCTGGAGAAGATCGACATGCTCGACTTCGCCGACGTCGTCGCGATCAACAAGTTCGAGCGCCGCGGCGCCGAGGACGCCCGCCGGGACGTCGCGCGCCAGCTGGTGCGCAACCGCGAGGCCTTCTCGGAAGGCCCGGAGGACATGCCGGTGTACGGCACGAGCGCGGCGAAGTTCAACGACGACGGCGTCACCGCGCTGTACCAGCACCTGCGCGGCCTGCTCGCCGAGCGGGGCCTCGGCGTGTCCGCCGGGACGCTGCCGCGGGTCGAGGGCAAGGTGTCGACCGACGCGTCGACGATCATCCCGGGCAACCGGTCCCGCTACCTGGCCGAGATCTCCGAGACCGTGCGCGGGTACCACGCGAAGACCGCGCAGCAGGTCGCCGCGATCCGCAGGCGCGACGCGCTGGCACTGGCGCGTGCCGAGCTGTCCAAGGTGGACGCTTCCACGGACGCGCTGGACGGCCTGCTGGCCGCGGCCGAGTCCGATGTGGACGGCGAGTCGACAAAGCTCCTCGAGCGCTTCCAGGCGCTGTCGGCGGAGTACCGCCAGGACGAGCTGGTCGTCAAGATCCGTGACAAGGAGCTGCGCACGCAGCTGTGGCGCGACACGCTGTCCGGCAACCGGATCCCGCGCGTCGCCCTGCCGCGCTACGCCGAGTCCGGTGAGCTGCTGTCGTTCCTGCGCCGCGAGAACCTGCCGGGCTACTTCCCGTACACCGCGGGTGTTTTCCCGTTCAAGCGCGAGGGCGAGGACCCGGCGCGGATGTTCGCCGGCGAGGGCGACGCGTTCCGCACCAACCGCCGCTTCAAGCTGCTCTCGGCCGACTCCGAGGCCAAGCGGCTCTCGACGGCGTTCGATTCGGTGACCCTCTACGGCCACGATCCCGACACGCGCCCGGACATCTACGGCAAGGTCGGCACGTCGGGCGTGTCCATCGCGTCGCTCGAGGACATGAAGGTCCTCTACGACGGCTTCGACCTGACCGCGCCGAACACGTCGGTGTCGATGACGATCAACGGCCCGGCGCCGACGATCCTGGCCTTCTTCCTCAACACCGCGATCGATCAGAAGATCGAGGAGTTCAAGGCGGAGCACGGCCGCGAGCCGTCCGGGGCCGAGGCCGCCGAGCTGCGTGAGTGGGCGTTGAAGAACGTGCGCGGCACGGTGCAGGCCGACATCCTCAAGGAGGACCAGGGTCAGAACACCTGCATCTTCTCCACCGAGTTCAGCCTCCGGATGATGGCCGACATCCAGGAGTGGTTCATCGAGCACGGCGTCCGGAACTTCTACTCGGTGTCGATCTCCGGCTACCACATCGCCGAGGCCGGGGCGAACCCCATCTCGCAGCTGGCCTTCACGCTGTCCAACGGCTTCACCTACGTCGAGTCGTACCTGGCGCGCGGCATGGACATCGACGACTTCGCGCCGAACCTGTCGTTCTTCTTCTCCAACGGCATGGACGCGGAGTACTCGGTGCTCGGCCGGGTCGCGCGGCGGATCTGGGCCGTGGCGATGCGCGAGCGCTACGGCGCGAACGAGCGGTCGCAGAAGCTCAAGTACCACGTGCAGACGTCCGGGCGGTCGCTGCACGCGCAGGAGATGAGCTTCAACGACATCCGCACGACGCTGCAGGCACTCTGCGCGCTGTACGACAACGCGAACTCCTTGCACACCAACGCGTTCGACGAGGCGATCACGACGCCGTCGGAGTCGTCGGTGCGCCGCGCGATGGCCATCCAGATGATCATCAACAAGGAGTGGGGCCTGTCGAAGAACGAGAACCCGCTGCAGGGTTCGTTCGTCATCGACGAGCTGACCGACCTGGTCGAGGAGGCCGTGCTGGCCGAGTTCGACCGGATCTCCGAGCGCGGCGGCGTGCTCGGCGCGATGGAGACGGGCTACCAGCGCGGCAAGATCCAGGACGAGTCGATCCTGTACGAGCGCAAGAAGCACGACGGCTCGCTGCCGATCATCGGCGTCAACACGTTCCGCAACCCGCGTGAAGGCGAATCCGACGTCGAGGTCGAGCTCGCGCGGGCCACGGAGGACGAGAAGAAGTCCCAGCTGGACCGCCTGGCCGACTTCCAGCACCGCCACCACGAGGAGGCCCAGCAGGCCCTGAAGGCGCTGCGCGAGGCGGCCACCCGCGGCGGCAACCTGTTCGGAGTGCTGATGGATGCCGCGCGGGTGTGCTCGCTGGGTCAGATCACGGAGGCGTTCTTCGAGGTCGGCGGCCAGTACCGGCGCAACGTCTAGGGCGTGTCTGACAATGCCTTGGTCACGTGACCACGGCATGCAGGACGACCGCTGATCGGTAGACGATGGCGAACTTGTCGTAGCGAGTGGCCAAGCCACGCCACTGCTTGAGCAGGTTGAACCGGCGTTCGATCACGTTGCGACCGCGGTAATCCACCGAATCGAAGGCGGGCGGGCGCCCGCCGCGGGAACCGCGGCGTTTGCGGTGCCCGACCTGATCGGCTGGTTCGGGGATCACCGCGGTGATGCCGCGATCGCGTAAATGTCCGCGGATCGCCCTCGAGGAATAGGCCTTGTCGCCGCGGACACGGTCGGGCCGGGTGCGGGCTCGGCCGCGCCCGACCCGACGGATCGCCAGATGCCGCATCAGGTGCGGGAACATCGGCGCGTCCCCGGCCTGGCCGGGACCGACCAACGTCACCAGTGGTCGGCCGTTGCCGTCGACGAGGTGGTGCACTTTGGTGCTCCAGCCGCCGCGGGAGCGGCCGATCGCGTGGTCAGGCGGCTCGGTGCGCAGATCCGTGTAGTTCGACCCAGCCCCCTGTGGGGCGGGTGATGTTGGTGGCGTGCTGATGCGCTCGCGCGATCGTGGAGTCCACCGACACCGACCAGTCGATCATGCCTGCAGCGTCTGCTTCGGTGAGCAGGCGGTGCAGCACGGTGTCCCAGGTTCCGTCGCCGGCCATCCGGCGATGCCAGGTCCATATCGTCTGCCACGGACCGAAGATCGCCGGCACATCCCGCCACGCGATCCCGCACCGATACCGGTAGATGATCCCCTCGACCATCGCCCGTGCGTCGGAGAACGGGCGTCCGCGCTTACCGGTGCGGACCGGAAGCAGGTCATCGATCAATGCCCACTGAGCATCCGAGAGCAACTGAAACCGCGACACGACCGACAGCATCTCAGCAACCAACCGGGATGTTTGTCAGACACGCCCTAGCGGCGTACGGCCTTCAGCTGCCAGACCGGGACCAGGACGTGGCCGTCGTCGTCGGTGTCCATCCCGGTCAGGCTCGCCGGCTCCTCGCCGAGCACCACCCGGACGCTCTGCCGCAGCTCTTCCGCCGTCATCGACGTCGTGTAGACGGCCGGCTCGAGGCGCTCGATCGTCCAGTCCTTCCCGACCGTCTCCCGCAGGTTGGCCTCGCTGATCAGGTACGGCGCCGGGAACGCGTCCGGAACCTCGGGGGAGAAGCAGAACAAGTGCAGTGCCGCGCCCGGGCGCGTCGCGCGGGTCAGGGCGGCGAGGTACGCGCGCCGCTCGTCCTCGCTCAGGCAGTGGTAGAGCGCGCTGTCGAGGACCGTGTCGAAGCGTCCTTCGTAGCCTTCGAGCTTCGTCGCGTCGGCGACCGCGAAGGTGACGTCGGGCGTGCGGGCGCGGGCCTGCTCGATCGCCGAGGGCGCGCCGTCCAGCCCGGTGACGTTCAGGCCCCGGGAGGCGAGGAACGCCGAGTTGTCGCCGAGGCCGCAGCCGATGTCGAGCACTTCGCCGCTGAACTCGCCGGCGTCGGCCAAGGCGACGACAGCGGGTTGGGGCGCCCCGATGTCCCACGGCATCTTCCGGCCCATCGGCGTGCCACCCTGGTAGAGCTGTTCGAAGTCGACGTCCTGCACGTCCATCACTGCCCCCTTATTCAACGGATGATGAGATCACTCCATCATGCACGCCCCGCCGCCCTGGTGGTAGTGGTGGGATATGAAATTCGGGATCTCGACGTTCGTGACCGACGAGGGCATCCGGCCGGACGTGCTGGGCGCGGCGCTGGAAGAGCGCGGCTTCGACTCGCTGTTCCTGGCCGAGCACTCGCACATCCCGGTCAGCCGGGAAAGCGCGTACCCGGGCGGGGGCGACCTGCCGGAGAAGTACAAGCGCACGCTCGACCCGTTCGTGGCGCTCACCGCGGCGGCGACCGCGACGTCGGAGCTGCTGCTCGGCACCGGCATCGCGCTGCTGATCCAGCGCGATCTGATCCACACGGCCAAGGAGGTCGCGTCCCTCGACCTGATCTCCGACGGGCGCGTGCTGTTCGGCGTCGGGGTCGGCTGGAACCGCGAGGAGATGCGCAACCACGGCACCGACCCGAAGACCCGCGGCGCGCTGATCGACGAGCAACTGGCCGCGCTCAAGGAGATCTGGACGAAGGACGAGGCCGAGTTCCACGGCCGGCACGTCGACTTCGACCCGATCTACGCCTGGCCCAAGCCGGTGCGCAAGCCGCACCCGCCGATCTACATCGGCGGTGAGAGCGAAGCGGCGCTCAAGCGTCTAGCCCGGTACGGCGACGGCTGGCTGCTGCGCGGGCACACGCACTTCGACGAGGCCAAGCGCGTCCGCGGCTGGCTCGCCGACCAGGGACGCGACGACGTGGAGTTCGCCGTGTTCGGCGGCGACACGAAGGCCAAGGTGATCGACGGCTTCCGCGAGGCGGGGGTCGAGCGCTACACGTTCCTGCTGGAGACGCTGCCCGAGGCCGAGACGCTCAAGGCGCTGGACGAGCTGGCCGCGGTGGTCGCCGAGCACCGCTGACGTGCCACGGCCCCAGGTCCGGGAGGGCGCGGTCCCGCCGGTGTTCCTCGGCGGTCCGGCCCGCGGTCGCTTCGATGATGCCGTCCCGGTCCCGCCGGGCAGCGGCGACGGGTCGCGCACCTGCTCAGCGGTTCGGGCGCGCGGGGCAGCCGGCTGTGCGCCTCGGCGACCGCCGCCGGGATCACTTGTCCAGCAGCAGGTGCACCGACAGCTCGAGGCGGTTGGCGACGTCGGCCGCCGACGCGCGGCGGGTCACCCACGCCACCAGGTTCGCCATCCAGACGTCCGCGACGACGTGGAAGATGTCGCGGTCGGCCTCGGTCGGCTCGGAGATGCCCATGGCCTGGGCGAACATGTTCTCCATCAGCCGCCCGACCTGCTCGACCTCGGCGGCGGCGGAGGTGTCGGCGAACATGAACGCGCGGACCATCGCCTCGGTCAGGTGCGGGTCGCGCTGCATCAGGCGGGTGTTGCGGCCGAGCACGAACATCAGCCGCTCGGCCGGCGTGTCGCCGGGGATCGCCTGGCGTTCCAGCTTCTCCTGCGCGCGCTCGAACTCGCGCGCGAGACCGGACACGAGCAGGTGGATCTTGGACGGGAAGTACCGGTACAGGGTGCCGAGCGCGACGTCGGCCTTCTCGGCGACGGCCCGCATCTGCACGGCGTCGTAGCCGCCCTTGGACGCCAGCGCGAGGGTGGCGTCGATGATCCGGCGGCGGCGGTCGCGCTGGGCGGCCGAGCCGAGTTCGTCGGCGCCGATGGCGCTCAGGCCATTCCCGCGTGCCTTCGCCGGCGCTTTGGCTTTGCCGGGCATCGGCATTCCCCCGTCCTTCGGAACTTGTTCCAGTTCACGACGTAGAGTACCTGTCCTGGCGGAACGTTCACCAATCGACCCACTGGCCGAAAAACTGTAACACGTTCTACACTCGTGAGTAGCGTTCCGTACCCGCGAGGAGGGCCCATGCCGGTCGCGCTCACCGAGGAACAGATCGCGCTGGCGGAGGCGATCCACGCCTGGTCCGCCGCGCACCACCCGCGAGAGGCGGTGCGAGCGGCGGAAACAGCGGGGAACGCCGGGGTTCCCGCGGGTTTCGCCGACCTGGGCCTGCTCGGCGTGGCGCTGCCTGCCGCGGCCGGCGGCGCGGACGGCAGCGTCGCCGACCTGGCCGCCGGGCTGGCCGCGGCGGCCGAAGAACTCGTTTCCGGTCCGGTGCTCGGCACCGCTTTGGCGGGCTTGCTGCTCGCGGAGGTTCCGTCGGCGAAGGAACTGCTCGCAGCCGTCGCGGAGGGGGAGGCCACGGTCGCGGTGCTGCTGGACCCGCTCGTCGACGGCGTCTCCGGGCCGGTGCCCGGGGTCGGCTCCGAGACCTGGCTGCTGGTGCCGGTCGACGGCGGCCACGTGCTGCTCGCGCCGGGAACGCCCGGGCTGACCGTGGAGCCGCTGACGCCGTTCGACTTCTCGCGCCCGCTGGCGCGCGTCCGGTACTCCGGCGCCGGGGCCGAGGTCCTGACCCTGCCGCCGGTCAGGCCGTCGGCGGCGACCTTGGCCGCGGCCGAGGCGGCGGGCGTCGCGCGTCGCTGCCTGACCATCGCCGTCGACTACGCCAAGGTGCGCGAGCAGTTCGGTCAGCCCATCGGCGGGTTCCAGGCGATCAAGCACCTGTGCGCCGAAATGCTGTGCCGCGCCGAAGCGGCCGAAGCGCTGGCCTGGGACGCCGCTTCCGGGCGGCACCCGTTGTCGGTGGCGAGCGCGGCCGTCGTCGCCCTCGACGCCGCCGTCGCCAACGCGAAGGACTGCGTCCAGGTGCTGGGTGGGATCGGCTTCACTTGGGAGCACGACGCGCACCTCTACCTGCGGCGGGCCGTGGAGTTGCGGCAGTGGCTCGGCGGCTCGGGGCCGTGGCGGCGTCAGGCGGCTTCGCTGGCTCTCGCCGGGACCGAACGGACCTTGAGCGTCGACGTCGGTGAGGATCCCGCCTTGCGGGACGAGGTGTCGCGGATCGCCGCGTTGCCCGTGTCTTCGCAGCGAGTCGCTTTGGCCGATGCGGGTTTGCTGACGCCGCACTGGCCGAAGCCGTTCGGGCGCGGTGCCGACGCCGCGGAACAGCTGCGGATCGACGGCGCTTTGGCGGCGGCCGGCGTCCGCCGTCCGGACCTGGTGATCGGGGCGTGGTCGGTGCCGACGATCCTGGAACACGGCAGCGACGAGCAGCGCACCCGGTTCGCGCGGCCGACGCTGCGTGGGGAAATCACGTGGTGCCAGCTGTTCAGCGAGCCGGGCGCCGGGTCCGACCTGGCGGCGCTGCGGACGGCCGCGCGGCGCGTCGACGGCGGCTGGCGGCTGACCGGGCAGAAGGTGTGGACGTCGCTGGCGCGCGAAGCCGACTGGGGGATCTGCCTGGCGCGCACCGACCCGGACGTGCCCAAGCACCAGGGGATCACGTACTTCCTGGTGGACATGCGCGCCGAGGGCATCACGACGCGGCCGCTGCGGGAGATCACCGGCGAGGCCGTGTTCAACGAGGTGTTCCTGGACGACGTGTTCGTCCCGGACACCGACGTCGTCGGCACGCCGGGAGGCGGCTGGCGGCTGGCGCGCACGACCCTGGCCAACGAGCGGGTGGCCCTCGGGAGCGGGTCCGCGGTGGGGGAGAGCGTGCAGTCCTTGGTGTCCACTGTGGACGCCGCTGCGCTGGACGACGTGGCGTTGGACCGGCTCGGCTCGCTGGTGGCCGACGGGGTCGCGGGGTCGGTGCTGGACCTGCGGGCTGCCCTTCGCCGGCTGGAGGGGCAGGATCCGGGCGCGGAGTCGAGCGTGCGGAAGCTGCTCGGGGTGCGGCACCGGCAGGACGTCGCGGAGTTCGCGCTGGAGCTGGCGGGCGCGGGTGCGCTGGTCGCGGACGGTCCGGCCCAGCACGAGTTCCTGCTGACGCGCTGCCTGTCCATCGCGGGCGGCACGACTCAGGTGCTGCGGTCCCTGACGGCGGAACGGCTGCTGGGCCTGCCGCGCGGCTGAAAGCCGGTTGCCTGACGAGACGGTGCGAAAGGACCGTTCGTGCCGCCGGGGCCGAAACTGTCGGGGGCGTGTTCTAGCGTTGCCGTCGTGGAGTTCAGCGCAGACACCCGGGCCACCTACCTTCCCGCGGATCCCCCGCGGGACGGCGTGCTGGCCTTGTGGGGCGACGACGTGGCCGGCGGGACCACGATCGAGCTCGTGCTGCCCCGGGGCGCGAAGTTCGCACGTACGAAGGTCGATGCGGAGCTCGTCCCGCTCGAACGAGCCTTGCCCCGCCTGCTCGCGGTGGGGGAGGAGGCGAGCCCGGCCGTCGCGGCGTGGGCGGCGGCCGTGAACGCGGGGGTGAACCTCGTCGCGCGGGGGCGGCTGCGGCCGGCCGTCTCGCCGGGCGGGGCGGCGGCCTGGCGGATCGGGCCGTTGGACGCGGCCGACGAGGAACTGCTGCAAGGCTTGGCCGGGGCGTTGCCGCCGGAGGCTTACGCGCTGCCGCTCAGTGGGCTCAAACGCATCCGCCTGCACTCGCCGGACTCCCTGGTCCGCGCTTTGTGGGACGCGACGGCCGACCTGCTGGCGCGCAGCCCGGCGGCGCCGGTCGGGGCCGGTGACCCGGCGTTCGCCGCCCGCGAACCGGCGTTGCTCGGCCCGGACGGCGCGGCCTGGCTGGCCGAGCTGGAGGCCCGTGAGCCCCGCGGGGTCCAGGTGCTGCTGCGGGTCGAGGGCCGGGACGACGACACGTTCGCCGGGGTGCTGGCCGTGCGCAGCATGGCGGAGGCGAGCCTGGTGGTCGAGGCGGCGACGCTGTGGGAGGCGCCGGACGCGGTGCTGAGCCGCCTGGGCGACCAGGTGGAGACGCAGCTGCTGCTCGGCCTGCGCCGGGGCGCGCGGGCGTGGCCGCCGCTCGGCCGGGTGCTGGAGCAGGCGACGCCCGCGGAGCTGCCGCTGACCGACGACGAGGTCGTCGACCTGCTGACCGACGGCAGCCGCGACCTCGGCGGCGCCGGCATCGAAGTGCTGTGGTCGAAGGGGCTGTTCGCCGGCGAGGTGAAGGCGAAGGCGAGCGCGACCCAGGCGCCGGCGAGCGTCACGGAGGCGGAGTTCGCGCTGAAGAGTCTCCTGGAGTTCCGCTGGCAGCTCAGCCTGGGCGGCGAGCAGCTGACCGAGGCGGAGGTCGCGGCCCTCGCGGAGGCGAAGCGCCCGTTGGTCCGGCTGCGCGGGCAGTGGGTGCGGGTGGATCCCCAGCTGCTCGCGCGGGTCCGGAGCCGCACCCGCAAGCTCGACGCGGGCGAGGCCCTGGCGGCGGCGCTGACGGGCGAGCTGGAACTGGACGGCGAACGCGTCGAGTTCGCGGCGCCCCCGGCGCTGGGCGGGCTGGCCGAGCGAATCCGCGATCGAGAGGGCGCTTCGGTGCTCCCACCGCCCGGGTTGCGGGCGACGCTGCGGCCGTACCAGCAGGCGGGACTGGCGTGGCTGGCGACGATGACCGGGCTCGGGCTGGGCGCATGCCTGGCGGACGACATGGGGCTGGGCAAGACGATCCAGCTGATCGCCCTTCACCTGCACCGCCGAGCGCTGGCCGGGTCGGCGGGGGTGCTCGGGTCCGGGAGTGAGCCGCTCGCGGATCAGCTCGGCACGCTCCCGGTGGAGGCGGCACTCGGGGCCGGTGGCGGGCCTGGTCCGGCGGAGCTTGCGGAGCCCCACCCTGCCTCGACCGGCGGCCCGACCTTGGTCCTCTGCCCGACCTCCCTCCTCGGCAACTGGGAACGCGAGTTCGCCCGCTTCGCCCCGGACATCCCGGTCCGCCGGTTCCACGGCGGCAGCCGCCACCTCGACGACCTCGCCCCCGACGAGGTCGTCCTGGCCACCTACGGCGTCCTCCGCCGCGACCGCGAGACACTGTCCGAAGTGGACTGGGGACTCGTCGCCGTGGACGAGGCGCAGCACGTCAAGAACCCCCTGTCCGCCACGGCCAAGGAACTCCGGAAGATCCCGGCCCGGGCCAAGGTCGCCCTCACCGGGACCCCGGTCGAAAACCGGCTGACCGAGCTGTGGTCCATTGTGGACTGGACCACGCCCGGGCTGCTCGGCCCGCTCGACCGGTTCCGGCGCACCGTGGCGCGTCCGATCGAGCGTGATCGCGACAAGGCCGTCACCGAACGGCTGGCCGCCACCGTCCGGCCGTTCCTGCTGCGGCGGCGCAAGTCCGACCCGGACATCGCCCCGGAACTGCCGCCCAAGACCGAAACCGACCGGTTCGTGCCGCTCACCGCCGAGCAGACCACGCTCTACGAAGCCGTCGTGCGCGAGAACCTCGCCGAAATCCGCGAGACGGAGGGCGTCAAACGGCGCGGGCAGGTTCTGCGGCTGCTCACCGAGCTCAAGCAGATCTGCAACCACCCGGCCCAGTTCCTCAAGGAACCCCACAGCGCGCTCACCGGCCGGTCCGGCAAGCTCGCCGCGTTCGAAGAGCTGGTGGACGTCATCCTCGACGAGGGTGAGAGCGTGCTGGTCTTCAGCCAGTACGTCCAGCTCTGCCGGCTGCTCGAGCGCCGCCTCAAGGACCGGGGCCTGCCCACCGAACTGCTGTCCGGCGAAAGCTCGCCCGCGAAGCGCCAGGACATGGTCGACCGGTTCCAGGCCGGCGAGATCCCCGTGTTCCTGCTTTCGCTCAAGGCGGGCGGCGTCGGGCTCAACCTGACCCGGGCCACCCACGTGATCCACTACGACCGCTGGTGGAACCCGGCGGTCGAGGACCAGGCGACCGACCGCGCGTACCGCATCGGCCAGGACCGGCCGGTGCAGGTCCACCGGCTGATCGCCGAGGGCACCCTGGAGGAGCGGATCGCGCAGGTGCTCGAAAAGAAGCGGGGGCTGGCCGAGTCGATCGTCGGCGCGGGGGAGGACTGGATCACCGAACTGTCCGACGACGAGCTCGCGGACCTGGTCCGGCTCGGGAGCGGGTGATGCCGCCGAGGCGGAGCTTCGGGCGGACGTGGTGGGGCCGCGCCTGGGTCGACGCGCTGGAGCAGCGCGCGAAGCTCGACCCGAACCGGCTGCCCCGCGGGCGGACGTACGCGCGCCAGGGCACGGTCAGCGAGCTGCACGTCGGCGCCGGGGCGGTGAGCGCGCGGGTGCGGGGGAGCCGGCCGCAGCCGTACAAGGTGACGATCACGATGCGCACCTTCACCGACGGCGAGTGGGACACGCTGCTCGGCGTGGTCGGCACGCAGCTCGGGCACGCGGCGGCGCTGCTCGACGGCGAGCTGCCGGGCGCACTGACGGAGCAGGCTCGCGAGGCGGGCGTCGACCTCCTGCCGGGTCCGGGCGACCTGCGGCCGCGGTGCTCGTGCCCGGACTCGGCGAACCCGTGCAAGCACGTCGCCGCGGTGTACTACCTGGTCGCCGACGAGGTGGACCGCGACCCGTTCACGCTGTTCCTGCTCCGGGGGCGCCCGCGGAGCGACGTCCTGGCCGAGCTGCGATCTCGCCGCGCCCCCGCGCGCGGCGAGAAGCCGAAGCTGCCGAAGCGCGTGGACGAAGGCCTGACACCGCGTGCGGCCTACGCCCGGCGGCCGGGCGCGATCCCGGCCCTGCCGCCGCCACCGCGGGTGGCCGGACCACCGGCGACCCTGGACCTCGACCCGCCCCCGAGCACGGGCTGGACGGCGGCAACGCTCTCCGGCCTGGCGGCGGACGCCGCATCCCTGGCGCGCGACCTGCTGACGGCCGGCGCGACGGCGGCGGAGCTGACGTTCGAGGAGGACCTCGCCCGCCGCGCATCGGGCCGGTCCGGCTCGGAGTTCATGGCCTTGGCCACCGCGGCCGGGGTGCCCGTGCGCGATTTGGTCCACTGGGCCGAGGCCTGGCGCGAAGCAGGCCGCGACGGCTTGGCGATCGTGCGCGAGACGTGGCAGCCGGGCCCCGGCCCCTTGGCCGAAGCGCAAGCGGTCGTGGCCGAGGCGGGGCTGCCGGGAACACCCAAGGTCTGGCGCAACCGCCTGACGCAGGGAGACCTGCAGCTGCGCTACGGCCGCGACGCGCGCTGGTACCGGTTCATCCGCGTGGGCACGGAGTGGCGCTTGGACGGCCCACCCTCGGCAAGCCCGGTGGACCTCGTCTACTGACCCGGAGGCTTCGCAGCCCGGCACCCCGCCCCGCCGCGGCGGGCATGGTCTGCGGCAGGTCGGGTGGATTTCGCATACTGGCCCCGGATTGGCGGCTGCGGCAGGCTTGGCGTTGCGGCTGCGGCGGGTCCGGTGGCTTTCTCGCACTTGGCCCCAGCAGCCCAGCAGCCCAGCAGCCCGGCCGCTTGGCGGCTTGGCGGCTTGGCGGTCCGGCCGCCGCGGTGGGCTTGGCGTGGTTGCGGCTGCGCAGGTCCGGTGGATTTCGCGCACTGGCCCCGGCAGCCCGGCAGCCCGGCGGCCCCACTCCGCCGAGGCCCCGGCTTGGCGGCTGCGGCAGGCTTGGTCTGTTGCGGCGGCGGGCCCCGTGGACCTCGTGTACTGACCCCGGCGGTCCGGCCGCTGCGACGAGCTTGGCCCCCTGGCCGCCGGTTCGCCGAGCCCCGAGCCGCCGGCACGAGTGTGTCGAGTGGCCCGGCCGCATGCAGTGAATGACTCATTCCTGGCGTCCGACGCCGTGGGCTTGACCCGGTTTGGCGGACACCTCTGATCAGGGGCGGGAGCTCCTGGAAGGGATGTCCCTCATCATGGATCCCATGGCGAAGA